>JBASBA010000108.1:0-5523 GCA_049650885.1 Alteraurantiacibacter sp.
AGGCTTACGAATTCGAGGGCATGAAGCCTGAAGAATTCGCCCATTTCGGCAGCTTCCAGGCCACTGCCACGGAATTTGCCGCAGCCACGCGCCAGACGGTAGATTTCGTACGCATGGTGATGGAGGGGTGATCCAGCGCCCGCCGCTGCCGCCATTTACCGGCGAAACTGCAGCGCAGAAAGTGCGGGCTGCTGAAGATGGCTGGAACGGGCGCGATCCGCAAAAGGTCGCGCTCGCCTACAGTGCCGACAGCGAATGGCGGAACCGCAATGAATTTCTGCGCGGGCGAGAAGAGATTGCCGCGTTTCTCCAGCGCAAGTGGAAACGGGAACACGAATACCGGCTGATCAAGGAACTGTGGGCCTTCGCGGGCAACCGTATCGCCGTGCGCTTCGCCTACGAATGGCATGATGACGCGGGCAACTGGTTCCGGTCTTACGGCAATGAAAACTGGCAGTTTGACGAAAACGGCCTGATGGAACAGCGCCACGCCAGCATCAACGATCTTGCAATTCAAGGCGCTGATCGCAAGTTTCACTGGCCGCAAGGCCGGCGACCGGACGATCATCCCGGCTTGTCACAACTGGGGCTATAGATTGATATCCCGCGCCATGCGGGCTATCCATTCTCGCGTTCCGTAATAGCGGCAGCTTTGCGCAGCCACCTTGGCCGCATGGGTCAATGCGTCGGCAGTACCCTCACCCGTGGCGAGAAAGTGGCAATATGCGCCGTGGAAAATGTCTCCCGCGCCCAGCGTGTCGATGGCATCCACCATCGGTGCGGCGATCTCACCGCGCTGCCCTCCATCGCTCCACGAAATAGGTCCCGGCCCACGGGTGAGCGCGGCTATTCGAGGACCAATCGCGTGAACTGCATCGCAGATATCGGCTGCGCCCTGCGTGGGCGGGTGGAAGCGTTCCGACACTATTGCATGATCGACATGAACGATCAGCCGGTCTGTCCACGGCTTCCACGATCCGCCATCCAGCACCACCGGAATACCGCGAGCCTGCGCCTGTGCTGCCAGCGGAACGGCGATTTGGGGCAGGAAGCCATCGCAATAAAGCATGGTGACGCCATCAAGGATGGAGGCGTCTGGCAGATCGCGCTTCAGCACCTGTTCGGGTTGCTGGTCTATGATCGTGCGCGTCCCCCCATCGGGCACAACGATGATGCTGGAGACCGGCAAAACCTCAGCGCCGGGAGCAGCAAAATCCTGTGAGGGAACATCGAAACGGTCCAGCTCCGCTCGAACGCTGTCGGCAAAACTGCCCGCGCCCAGCAGCGAGATTAATCGAACATCGCTGCCCAGGGCCCGTGCCGCTATCGCGCCGTTCAGGGCGGAACCGCCCGCTCCGGCCCAGAAATGCGTTGCCGAGAGTTTGCCGTCCTCCAGCGGAAAAGAAGGGCAGGCATAGCCAAGGTCGAAAGTGGCGCGGCCGATGCAAAGGATTGTCATCCGGCCAGCATAGCCGCACAAGCATACAAAGTGGAACGGCGGGCAAATTCGGGGGGTTCATTCATTCGTGCAGAGCATTCTTGAATTTCTGGTTCACTTCCTGATGGCCATCACAGGTGCGCTGGGCGTGGCGATTGCCTGGGTCGGCACCCTGGCGCTGCTGGGTGCATTCGGTCTGGTGGGCGGCGGCGTATTGTGGCGCACCCGCCGCCGCGGCAAGGACAAACCGCCCGAAGGCTAGTTCGCGTGTTGCGCCACCCACTGGTCTCGCAGTTTGAACTTGCGGATCTTGCCTGACCCCGTCAGCGGCCATTCGCTGACCTGCTGCCAGTGCGCCGGACATTTTTGCGGACTGATTTGCGAGCGACAATGTGCGCGCAACGCCTCTGTATCGAATGCGGCGCCATCCTCCAGCCGGACGAAAGCCGCGACAGCCTCTCCCAACACATCGTCCGGCACGCCGACCACGGCGCATTCGGCAACATCGGGGTGTTCCAGCAGGACATTCTCGATCTCTGCGGGGAACAGGTTTTCGCCGCCGCGGATGATCATTTCTTTCACGCGGCCCGTGATTTTCACATATCCGCGATCATCCATCGTGCCCAGATCGCCAGTGCAGAGCCAACCATCGCCAGTTATCGTTGCGGCGGTCGCCTCGGGATCGTCATTGTAACCCAGCATCGTGGATGCAGAGCGAGAACGGATTTCGCCCACCTCTCCGCAATCGACAACCTCGTTCGTTTCGGGGTCGAAGATACCCACCTCACATCCATTCGCAGGCTGACCGATGGTGCTGATGATATCGCTGAAATCGTCGGTTGTCCGGCCCGTGGTGATGAGCGGACTGCTTTCGGTCTGGCCATAGGCCACCAGCGTATCCGCACCCAGCACTTCGCGCACGTTGCGTGCCAGTTCCGGCGCCACCATCGCCCCGCCCATTCCGACCCGCTGTAATGAGGAAAGATCGCGCTTTTTCTGCTTTTGCGCAGTCACCATCGCCACGGCCATGGTAGGCACGCAGATCGTCCAGCTCAACTTCTCGGCCTCCACCAGATCCAGCGCGGCACCCGGATCGAAAGCCAGCAGCGGGCAATATGCGCCGCCCGATTGCAATGCGCCCAGCACGCCCATCGAACAGCCCATGGTGTGAAACAGGGGGGTAAGACCCAGCGCGCCAAGCCCGCGCGGCAGTTCCCCCGCCTCAACAAACAGGCGAGCGTTGTTGGTAAGATTGCGATGCGACAGAACCACGCCCTTGGGGAACCCCGTGGTTCCGCTGGTGTACTGGATTTGCGCCGGATCGTTGGTGTCGACTTCGGGCAACGTGCCCGCAGGATCGGTAAACAGCGCGCCCTCGTCGCCCATGTCGATGATTTCGCGCAAGGCCGGCAGGTCTTCCTTCACCTCGGCAGCGATCTTTGCCATGGGGTTGCCGCGAAATTCGTTGATCAGGAACAGTGCGGCAGCAGTGCTTTGATCCAGTACATAGGCCAGCTCACGCTTCTGATAAGCTGGGTTTACCGTAACCACCGTTAATCCGGCCAGCGCGGCGGCATATTCCACCAGCACCCATTCCGGCACATTCGGTGCCCATACGGCTACGCGCTCGCCCGGCTGGAAACGCATGGTCAGCCCCTTCGCCAGCCGCTCCGCATCGTTCAGCAGTTCGGCATAGGTCCAGCGGCGGCCCACGGTGCCATCGGGCAGACCCTCCAGCAGAGCGTAGCGGGTGCCGTTTGTGGCCGCCTGATCACGCAGCAGTCCGCCAATCGTGGTATCAAGAATTTCATCATCGGCGAACCAGTCGCACAGCGCCTTTTCCAGCTTACGTTCGGCCATGTCTCTCTCCACTCGCAATCGGTCATCCGCCGATTCACGAATAGTGATAGCCACAGTGGCCAAAGCGACCAAGAGCTAAGGCATGGCACGTTTGCACGGAAGTTACGTCGGCTGCGTTTAGTCTGCCCAGTAGAGCCGGTTGGGATTCTCGATCAGCAGCTTGCGCTGCAACTCCCCGGTCGGCGCGATGCGCGGGATTATGTCGACCAGGTGGCCATCATCGGGAACCTCGTCCTGCATGTTGGGGTGTGGCCAGTCGGTGCCCCAGATGCAGCGATCAGGATAATCGGCGACCAATGGCGCCACGGCGGTGGCGAAACTGTCCCACGGGTCGCCCTTGCCGCCTTCCTTGATCGCGTCCAGTCGATCCGGACAGGTGGGTTTGAACCAGATATCGTCGCGGCTTTCCAGCAGGGCGCGAAAGGCGCGCATGTCCGGTCCGTCCGGCCCCTGCGTCACATCAGGCCGGCCCATGTGATCCACCACGATCGGCACGGGAATGGCTTCCATGAAGGGCTTCATCTCTTCAAGGATATCAGCCTCGAAATAGATGACCACGTGCCAGCCTTCGGGCAGGCGATTGGCAACTTCCAGAAACTTGTCCTTGGGCGCATTGTCCACCAGCCGTTTGAGAAAGTTGAAACGGATGCCGCGAACGCCGCCTTCATGCAGTTTGGCCAACTCATCTTCGGAGATGGCAGGATCGACAACGGCCACGCCGCGTGCCTTGCCGTTCGATTTTGCAATGGCATCCAGCGTGGCGGAATTGTCCGTGCCGTGACAGCTGGCCTGCACGATCACGTTCCTGGAAAAGCCAAGGTGGTCGCGCAGCGCAAACAGTTTGTCAGGCCCGGCATCTTCGGGGAGGTATTTCGCCTTGGCGCTGAACGGGAACTGCGCCATCGGTCCGAACACGTGGCAATGCGCATCCACCGCACCGGGGGGCGGAGTGAAGGCAGGCTTACTTGGGCTGGGGTGCCAGCTAGTAATACGATCAGACATAGACTGTTCCATCCATCAGCTTGCGCGCTGTGCGCAGCAGTGCGGCGCTGGTAACATCGCCATTGGCATCCACTTTCATCACGCAGGTCGTCTCCCCGCTGGGGTGTTCAATGCTCATGGTCTTTTCCGGCCCATCGGGAATCTGCGCCACCTCGGCAGCGGGGGAGCCTTCCACAAGGCACGCCGTTGCCGCCGTGACTGCGCCCAGCACGCCGATACTGGCGTGCGCACGATGCGGAATGAAAACGCGCGTGGTAACGGCGCCGCCGTTCTTGGGGGCTGCGACCAGCGTCATCTTCGGTACTGATTTTTTGGTGACATCGCCAAGGTTCATCATTTCCCCGGCGGCAAGCCTGATAGCCTCGATTGTCTTGCGGACGGGTTTGAAGGCATCGGCCTCCATCTCCTCGCGCGTTTCGTATCCGGTGGCGCCAACATCTTCCGCCTTGAACACGATGCACGGCATTCCATTGTCGATCAGTGTGCAAGGAACGCCGTTGATTTCGTCAACCGGGTTTCCAGTAGGCAGCAGCGCGCCGCAGCTTGAGCCTGCCGTATCGCGGAATTCCACGGGAATGGGCGCGTGGCTGCCGGGCACGCCATCGATCTTCGCATCGCCAGCGTAAGTTGGCATCGCGCCGGGAGTCTGCACGCTGGCAACGGCGGTCTGGCCGGTATTTTCCATATAGATGGTGACATGGGTAACATCGCCGCGCGCCGCCACCAGACCACGTTCGATCGCGAAGGGGCCGACGCCCGCCAGGATATTGCCGCAGTTCTGCGCATCGGTAACGATGGCCTGATCGACGAACACCTGCAAAAACAGGTAATCCACGTCGCAGCCCTCACGCTCCGACCGTTTGACCACGGCTACCTTGCTGGTGAGCGGGTCCGCCCCGCCCATGCCATCAATCTGGCGCGGATCGGGGCTGCCCATCACGCCCAGCAGGAACTGCGCGCGTTCGTCGGTATCGGCGGGAAGGTCAGAGGCGAGGAAGTACCCGCCTTTCGACGTGCCTCCGCGCATCCACATGACAGGTGCCTCGTTCATTGGCTTCAAACCCACTTCAAGCCCATGTCCTTCAGCTTGTCGCGGAAGCCGTACATGTCGAGGCCAAGCTCACCGCTTTCCAGCCGCTTGCGCTTGTCTTCCTCGTTGGCTTCGCGCGTTTGGGATTTCTTCAGCACCTCTTCCGCATCCTCGCGCCGGGTAACGCATACGC
>JBASBA010000109.1:0-1687 GCA_049650885.1 Alteraurantiacibacter sp.
GACCAGCACGGTGAAAGGCATCGTCACATTTGATGGCGATCTGGAGGATGCGCAGGCCGGCCAGTCCGTCACCATCACGCTGGAAGACGAGATCGATTGCTCGCGCGGCGATGTGCTGTGCGTGGCCGACAATCCGCCCGAAACCGCCGACCAGTTCGAATCGACGATTGTCTGGCTGGATAACGAGGACTTGAGCGTTGGCCGGGGATACTGGCTGAAGCTGGGCACGCAGACCGTTTCTGCCACCGTGCAGCAGCCCAAGTATCGCGTCGATGTAAACACCATGGACGAGCTGGCGGCAAAGACCCTGACGCTCAACGATATCGGCGTGGCGGAAGTGTATTCGGACAAGCCGCTGGTGTTTGAACCCTATGCCGACAACCGCACAATGGGCGGCTTTATCCTGATCGACAAGATCACCAATGCCACCGTGGCCGCCGGAATGCTGAATTTCAGCCTGCGCCGCAGCCAGAACGTGCATTGGCAGGCAACCGATATCACCCGTGAACACCACGCGGACATGAAGAACCAGACGCCGCGCGTGCTGTGGTTCACCGGCCTATCCGGTTCCGGCAAATCCACCATCGCCAACGAGGTGGAGAAGAAGCTGGCGTTGATGAACCGCCACACCTTCCTGCTGGATGGCGACAACGTGCGCCACGGGCTGAACAAGGATCTGGGCTTTACCGAGGCGGACCGGATCGAGAATATCCGCCGCGTGGGCGAAGTTGCCCGCCTGATGACCGATGCCGGGCTGATCGTGCTGACGGCCTTTATCAGCCCCTTCCGCGCGGAACGGCATATGGTGCGATCCATGCTGGAAGATCACGAATTTATCGAGGTGTTCGTGGATACGCCGCTGGAAGTGGCGGAGCAGCGCGATGTGAAGGGCCTGTATAAGAAGGCCCGCTCCGGTCAGTTGAAGAACTTTACCGGGATCGACAGCCCGTACGAGCCGCCTTTGAACCCGGAGATCACCGTCAACACGGTGGAAATGACGCCGGAAGAAGCTGCCGATCACATCATCCGCCAGATCATGCCGCTGAAGTGAGAACCAATATGACAGACGCCGAACTCGCCGCGCAGCTTGCGCATCACGCAGGGCAGATTCTGCTCTATGTGCGCAAATCGGGACTTATCGAAGGCAAGCCGCTGGGCAAGGCGGGGGACGAGACGGCGAACCAGTTCCTCCTCCATGCCATTCGCGCCCAGCGCCCCGAAGACGGGCTGCTGAGCGAGGAAAGCAAGGATACCCAGGAGCGCCTTTCGAAAGAGCGTGTGTGGATCGTCGACCCGGTCGATGGTACGCGCGAATATGGCGAGGAACGCAGCGACTGGGCCGTGCATGTTGCACTGGCGATAGACGGCAAGCCTGAAATCGGTGCCGTGGCCCTGCCCGGCCTCGATCTCGTGTTGCGCACCGACAAGCCGATTGCCGTGCCCGCCGCTGCCGAGAAACCGCGTCTCGTCGTCAGCCGCACGCGGCCCGCTGCGGAAGCCGTGGCCGTGGCAGAACGTATTGGCGGAGAACTGGTGGCCATGGGCAGCGCGGGGGCCAAGGCCATGGCCGTGGTTCGCGGCGAAGCAGAAATCTACCTGCACTCTGGCGGCCAGTTCGAATGGGATAGCTGCGCCCCCGCCGCCGTCGCCGCTGCGCACGGCCTGCACTGCTCCCGTATCGATGGCT
>JBASBA010000110.1:0-9651 GCA_049650885.1 Alteraurantiacibacter sp.
GAGTAATCCTTGACCATCTGGTCGAGCATGGCGTCATATTTGGCGGTCATTTCGCGTCCCAATCCGCTCACCTCCTTGCAGGGGTGAGCATTCTCCGTTTCCCGACCCCGGATGCCGCCATCGGGAGGTGGATTTTCAAGGGTCGGATCTGACGCAGGTAAAGCCAGATGCCAAGTTGCTGACACCTATCGCAGGAAAGGGCGGCGAGGATCAGCCGGCGGTGATGCCGCTATCGACCATACAGCCAGCGCCGTGCACGAAACAGGCGCGGTCCGAAGCGAGGACCGGCAGCAGCTCCATGTGCCTTCGGACCGGGAAAGGTGGTCACATCCCGATGCAACTCATGCCTGAAAATTCACTGTATCTCTTCGCCACCTCACCCGTTGCGTGCAAGCACGGTCAGATATCCCACACCAGCGGCAGGGTGACCGGCTGGATCATGCCAAGGTGGTATTCCACTTCATGCCCCGGCTTGATGCTGAACTGTGGGACACGGCCGAGAAATTCCTCCAGCGCAATGCGCATCTCGCGCTTTGCCAAATGCATACCGATGCAGGTGTGCGGACCGAAGCCAAAGGAAACATGCCTAGGGCGTCGGCTAAAATCGACTTTGCCGGGGTTATCGAACTCTGCCGGATCGCGCCCGGCCAGCGTGGTGCTCATCATCACCTTGTCGCCAGGCATCATGGTAACGCCGTGGAATTCGGTTTTCTTTGTGCAAGTGCGGAAGGTGGTGACAGCCGCGTAGGCCCGCATCAGCTCGTCGATCGCGTGAGGGATTTCCTCCGGGTTTTGGCGCAAGAATTCCTGGTCTTCATGATTGCGCGCCAGATGGGTGAATTGCAGCCCCATGTTGGTAGAAACCGTGTCGAGCCCGCCTATGAACAGGTTGAAGGAGAAGCCTACAAGCTCGTCATCGTTCAGCTTCGCACCATCGACATCGACATCCAGCGCATAGCTGATGATGTCATCGCGCCGGACCTTGCGCCGATCCTCGATCTGTTCGCGCAAGAAGGCCACCACTTTGCGGGTTGCAACGGCAATCTTGTCCAGGTCCGCAACATGCAGCAGGTCATATTCCCATTCGAGAAACTGCTGCGTGTTTTCGAGCGGGAAATCCATCAGTTCGAGGAACACCTTGATCGGGAACTCAAAGGCGAACTGGGACATGAATTCGCATTCACCTTTGTCCCTGAAGGCCTCCACGTAATCGACAGCGTACTGGCGAATCTTTTCATCCAGCGCTGACATCGCCTTGGGCGTAAACAGCGGATTGGCCATCTTGCGATACTTGGCATGAGATGGCGGATCGATTTCCGCCGGCGTGTTGATCCAGTTTTCGCCGATCAGTTTGGCATAGGGCGAGAAATCCTTGCTCGAAAACGTTTCGGTATCGAAATAGATTTCACGCAGGTGATCCATGCGCCGCACCACCCAGGCCGGGCTCAAGCCGGGATAGGCGTGGGGCGCATAAAAAATATCGGGCCCTTCGGCGTGAACTGCCGGGGCCCAGTCCAGATGCGGTTCCTGCGTGGTGGTCATGCCGAAAATGTACGGGAAGTGCTTCACCAGAGTGTCGGGGACGTGCGCCGGGATGTTCGGCTCGGGCAATTCAATCTGCATTCTTGGCTCCCATTTCGGCAGACCCACCCTGTTGCCGGGCGCTGGCCAGCCTGACTGCTGTTTTCAAATGGCAGACTAGGCCTTACACCCGAGTCCAACAAGTAGGATCACTTTCGGAGGGTTAGTCACTCTTAGATGACTATAGGCACGCAATCGCCAGAGAACTGGCCCGAGACCAGGGATGTCAGCCCGCATGAATATGAATCGCTGCGCCGCGCGCTGACGATGATTTCGGGGAAGTGGAAGCTGGAAATTCTCTGGCTGCTGTATCATCGCACCCATCGTTTCGGGGAATTGCAGAAGACAATTGCTGGCGTTTCGCAGAATGTGCTGACCAAGCAGCTGCGCGAATTGGAGGCCGACGGGTTGATAACGCGCAAGGTATTCGCAGAAGTGCCGCCACGCGTGGAATACACCATGACCGATGCCACACGCGAGTTGGAGCCGACCATCAAGTCGCTTATGGCCTGGTGGGAAAACCACGGTAGCAACACGAGGGTAAAAGTATGAGCGCGACCAATCTCGATCCGGTTTTCTCGGAATCGCGAACGTTCAACGGCTACACGGGCGAACCCGTAAGTGAGGCGACCTTGCGGGATCTATACGACCACCTGAAATGGGGGCCGACGGCGGCAAATTCCTGTCCCGCCCGCTTTGTTTTCGTATCCAGCGACGAGGCGAAGCAGCACTTGCTGGGCTGCGTGAACGAAGGGAACGTGGCCAAGGTGAAATCTGCGCCGGTCACCGCCATCGTGGCGGCAGACACCCGCTTTTACGAGGAAATGCCCAAGCTGTTTCCGTCGCGTGATTTTGCCTCGGTCTTTGCGGGCAAGGACGATGTAATTGCCGATCTGCTGGCGCGTAACGTGCCGTTGCAAGGGGCATATATGATCATCGCCGCACGTGGCATCGGGCTGGATTGCGGACCAATGTCGGGCTTTAATGCAGAAGCGATCAACCGCGAATTCTTCCCCGATGGGCGCTGGCAGGCGAACTTTATCTGTACGTTGGGCTATGGCGACAAGGAAAGCCTCTATCCACGCAACCCCAGATTGCCGTTCGAAGCGGCATGTCTGATTGCCTAGCAAACCGAGGGATATCCGATGCCGTCATTCGACCCCAGCAAGCGCGACAAGCTGGAAGATTTCCAACATCGCGAGATCGAACTGCTAGGCAAGACCCGGCGGGTGTATGTCGCCGGCCAGGGCCCTGCGGTGATCGTGATGTCGGAAATGCCGGGGATCAGCCCTTACGTGGCGCGGTTTGCCCGCTGGGTGCGCGATGCCGGATTTACGGTCTACATGCCGTCGCTATTCGGCAGGGACGGCGTAATGCCCGGTGTTCCCGGCACTATGGTTACGCTGGCGCGCACCTGCATAAGCCGGGAGTTTCGCGCCTTTGCTGCCAACAAGTCCAGCCCGGTAACGCAGTGGCTGCGGGCCTTGGCGGCGCTGGCGCACGGTGAATGCGGCGGACACGGTGTGGGCGCAATCGGCATGTGCTTTACCGGCAATTTTGCGCTTAACATGATGCTGGAGAAATCGGTGGTTGCACCGGTCCTCTCTCAGCCGTCGCTGCCCATGCACGATGCCGCCGGATTGGCGATTCACCCGGACGAACTGGCCCGAGTGAAACAGCGCCTGGTGGATGAAGACCTGACGGTAAGGGGCTATCGGTTCGAGGGCGATACCTTCTGCCAGGCAGCAAAGTTCGCCGCGTATGAAGGGGCGCTGGGAGACCGGTTTATCGGCACGGTGCTGCCGGACAGTGCGGCCAATCCCGATGCGCCGCTGAAGACACCTCACAGCGTGGTAACGCTGCACCTGATCGACGAGGCGGGCCAGCCCACGGTGCAGGCGCGCGACGAAATACTCGAATTCTTTCGCGCGCGCCTGATCGAGGGTGTCTAGGTCTTTCTAGTACGAACCCGGAGGGGCGATGGGATCGCCACCGGCGAGCGCACGGCCCTGGATCTCGTAACCGATCGTAGGGATATTCTGGATGTGGCGCAGCGCCATCGAAACATCGCGCCAGTAGCGGTTGATCGGCTTTTCCAGCGAGAAGCCGGACGAGCCGGCCTGGAACATCAGGGATTCACTGGCGGCGTGGATCGACTGCACCATCTGCCCACCGGCAGCGCGATGGTTGGTCTTCTCTTCCAGCGTGAATTCTTCGCCAAGGCCAACCCGGTCCAGCTTTGCGGTGAGCCCGAAGAGAATGGTCTTCGCCGTTTCGATGAGCGCCGCTGCCTCTCCCAGATCGCGCATGTAAGCGCCCGAGCCGGTGCGTGGACCGATCGTGGTGGTGAGTACAGGCTTGCCCGATTCCGCCGCGACAATCTCAAGCATGGCCTCGACCGCGCCGATCAGCTGGGCCAGACCAGTGGTGCGAACCATCGGCACGGCCGGGATCAGGTCGGAAGGTGCGCCGAAGTGTTTCTTGGTGGTATCGATCTGACCGGCACGCTTGTCCATCAGCACCATCTGGCCTTCCGGAATGAACACATCCTTGGCGATCGCCGTGTCTGAGCCTGTGCCCTGCATACCGCTGACGAACCAGGTGTCCTTGATCTCGAACTCGGACATCGGGATGTAGCACATGCTGATACCCGGAACGACGGGTCCGTCGTAGTCTTCAAGCACCACGCCCTGCTGCGTCCAGGTCGCCTGACGCGAACCGGACATGTATGGCCAGGCGCCATTGATGATCCAGCCGCCATCGACCTTCCGCGCCTTGCCCGGCGGGTTGTAAGCACCGCATACCGGCTGCGGACCATTGGCGAAAACCGTTTCCTGCACGCTGTCGGGCGCAAGGCTGGTAACCCAGCTAGTGCCGTTGATAATCTGGATGACCCAGCTGATTGCCGGATCGCCCTTGGCGATTTCCATCTGCACGCGGCAGAAATCCGTGGGGGAAAGGCCAAAGCCGCCCAGACGCTGCGGAACCAGCAGCTGCAGGAAGCCTTCTTCCTTCAGCATCTTGTCTACCGCCACAGTAGGGCTGCGACGCTTTTCCCCTTCAGCGGCGTTCTCGGAGAGAAAACCGCGAAGTTCCTTTGCTCGGGCAACAAGCTTGTCGGCGACTGATTTGTCCGCCCAACCACTAGCTTGTTCAACAGGAGCTTTTGCCAAAGTAGCCATTTTCATGCATCCTTTCGATTATTCAGACAGATTGGTGTGCGAGATCCAACACCCAGTTCTCTAGATTTTCTGCGCTCTCGTTCCACATCGCGAACCAGTTCTCGTCAGCAGGCACCAACAGGGTACTCAGCTGGAGGCGTACCAGCACTTCCACGAAGCCTTCTGTATTGATCTTCTTGCCAAGCTTTGCTTCGAGGTATTCGAATGTCGGTTCCAGCGCCGAGTAGACCGCAACCTTGTAGCGATCGAAGCGACTGCGGAAGAAGGAAAGGTGAAAGCGCGGTTCCACCTCGAACACCCGATCGGGTGAGTTTTCGATGGTATAACGGGCGTAGAACAGCATGACCTGGCGGAACCGCTCTATCGGATCGTCGATGTTCTCGGCTGCCTCGCGCATGCCAGTTTCAAACCCGGTGCAGACGAATTCCGCGACCGCCGCAAGGACATCTTCCTTGTTCGAAAAATAGCGATACATCGTGCCGCGCGATACGCCGCTTGCTTCGATTATGTCGCTCATGGAAAGTCTGCGCACACCACGTTCCGCGATGGCATCAAGCGCTCCAGACAGGATCTTGATGACGCTGGGGGAGGATATGAAATCCTCGCTAACGTCTTGCCCATGGATCAGGTCCGGCTGGAATTTCATGTCGCACCTTTCTCAAGTTCTTCGAGGTTGTGCGGGATGCTGACGTAGCCGGGCAGGTTTTGCCCACCATCGACATTGATCATTTCGCCAGTGATGAAAGCCGACATTTCCGAAGCCAGAAACACCACGACCGGGCCGATATCCTTTTCCGGATCGCCCGCACGCTTCAGCGGGTTGTTGGCTGTTGCCGCCTCAAGGAAGCCGGGCACTTCCTCAACCAGCCTTGCGAACACCTGGCCCAGACCGGTGGGGGCAATGGCGTTCACGCGGATGTTGAAGCGGCCCCATTCCACTGCGGCGCTGCGGGTAAGGCCCAGAATGCCCATCTTGTTGATGTTGTAATCGCTGTGCAGCCATGCGCCGGTATCGGCGTCGATCGAATAGAAATTGATCACAGAGCCACCACCGCGCTTTTTCATGTGGGGCAGGGCGGCGCGCATCGCCCACCAGGTTCCCCATACGCCAATCTTCAGCGTCGCATCGAGCATCTCGTCGGTCTTGTGTTCAAGCAGGACGTTGTCCGACAGGCTGGAAGCATTGGTGACAAGCGTATCGAGACCGCCGAATTCATCGACGGCGCGTTGCACCATCGCCTCGACCTGTTCCTTCACCGCCATATCG
This sequence comes from Alteraurantiacibacter sp., assembly GCA_049650885.1. Lineage (GTDB taxonomy): Bacteria > Pseudomonadota > Alphaproteobacteria > Sphingomonadales > Sphingomonadaceae > Alteraurantiacibacter. The sequence continues at coordinate 6,031 of JBASBA010000110.1, forward strand.
GCCGACATGCCGATGGCTTTTGTGCCGAATTCGTCGCGGATTTCCTTCGCAACCTTTTCCGTGGCCGCGCCATCGCGTCCGGTGATCAGCAGCGAAGCGCCTTCGCCGGCCATGCGCCGCGAAATGCCATAGCCAAGGCCCTTCGCACCGCCGGTTACGATTGCCGCCTTGCCTTCGAGCAATCCGCTCATGCTGCTTCCCCCACCATTCTATCCATTTCCATACGTTCTTCGCATTTTTCCCGGGTCAGGACGTAACCCTGGATCTTGTCGTCGTCGTCGACGAACAGGTGCTTGTCGCCCTTGGTATCGCTTTCGACCTCCCGCCATTCACCCTGGATGGCCGCAGCTGGCGGCAACAGGTTGATGGGGTAAAGTGTGGTCTTGACCTGTACCGAAAGTGGCGGAAACTTGATCGGTGTGGGCGTGCCCAGCGCGCTGGGCGCAATCCCACGCGCGGCCGCCATGATCGGTGTGATATAGGCAGCCAACCCGTTGGGATATTCGGCGCAGTCGCCAATGGCATAGACGCCGGGGTCGCTGGTCTGGCCAAATTCATTCACCTTGATCCCGCGACCGATTTCGAGGCCGGCTTCCTGCGCCAGCTTCACATTCGGGCGAAGGCCAACTGCGGAAAGCACGATATCGGCCTCGATGCGGGTGCCATCGTCCAGCGTGGCGGCATATCCGCGTTCGGTATTCCGGTAATCGATCGCCTCGACCTTGCGGCCCAGGTGCCATTCCACGCCGCTTTTACGCAGGGTTTGCTGCACCGCCTCACCCACGGCAGGGGGCACGAGCTGCGCCAGCGGCTGACCCAGCATATCGACCACGATCGGCTTGTAGCCGTTGGTCACCAGGTCATTGGCGAATTCGGTTCCGACAAGGCCCGCGCCCATGATCAGCACGCGAGCGCCCTCGGGCAGTTCCTTGCGGAAACGATCGTAATGCTCCAGCTGGTTGACCGAAATGGCCCGGTGCGCGGCGTCTCCGCCGACAGCCGGGCGGATCGGCTCCGCACCGGTCGCCAGGATCAGGGCATCGTACTGGATCGGTCCGCCGGTGGTCAGCAAAGCCTTGCCTGCCAGATCGATGGCCTCTGCCTCGCGCCCGATGCGAGCATCCAGCCTGAGGTTGGCGATCATCTTTTCCGCAGGCGTGGTTACGAGCGTTTCGCTGGTCTTGCCCTTGGCCAGCGCGGTTGAAAGCGCGGGCTTGGAATAGAAGTGACCGTCCTCCAGCGTCACCAGCACCAAACGCGCTTCCGGCGAAAGCCGGCGCAGTTCGCGCAGCACGCCGAAACCGGCGAGACCGCTACCGACAACGACGATAGTGGGGGCAGTGTTGCTCATTCCGGTTACAGGAACACCGCAAAGTTGGACATGCCGAGCACCGACTGATCGACGATGATTTCTCGCCGGGCCAGCTTGTATTCTCCGTCAACATCACGCCAGACATCGCGGCGTTCTGCCGTGATATTCTCGTTATCCGGGCTGTCGCCGCGGCTGCGTTCGAGGAAAAGATAGCTCACCACTTCATATTCGCCGGGGGTGTCACACTCTGCAACACGGACATTGGTCACAAAGCGGCGGCAGCGCGACGGCGGATCTTCCGCCCACGCGCTCTTCTGCAGCCGACCCGAACGCATCAGCAGCGAATCGTAGTTCTCATCGAAATGGAACATGGTGCGCATCACGTCGCGGTCACGGTGCGGGCCGGTGCGCGTCAGGCGGATTGGCGCCTGATAGATGATGTCCTGCGCGATCATCGCGATCCAATCATCGATGCGGCGCTCGTCCAGCACGGCGGCCTCGTCATAGAGCGTTTCCAGTATGCGGTTGTACACATCCGAGCCGAGCGGAACGCGCTTCTTGGAAACCAGCCCGCGAAGGATGGTAGTTGAATCCGGTGCGGCGGTAGATTTGGTTTTCCAGGTCATGTCTGTGCCTCCTCCGCTCAAACCGAGTCCATCAGGTCATAATAGGCCAGCCACCAGTTCCACTGCGTGTCATCCTTGGTGAAACCGGGATAAAGCAAGCCTTCGCCGACCCATCCTTCGGGCCGTTCGTGACCGTGCAGGGCCTTGTACTTCAGAGTAATATCCTTGCTGACGGCGCCGCGCGCGTTCTTCATGATTACCGGCCAGACGTCGGCATCGTCCTGCTCGATCACACCGGATGTGCCAGTGTTCCAGATCGAATTTTGCAGCATGTCGCGCTTCATCTGTTCGGGCGCATCCTTTTCCGCAAAAATGTAATTCGTGAACTCGACCCTGCCGGGGCCCTTGGGCATGTAGGTGTGCAGCGTCAGCGCGCCCGAGGAACCGCCATCGGTCCGCGGAGCGAAGATGAACGCGATCAGCACGTTGGGGAACATGCCACCGACCTGTGGGGGAATGGTGGCAAGCTGATTGACCTGATCCTCGCTCAGATTGCGGAACAGTTCGGGGATCATTTCCTTGGTGATGCCGGGCGGGGTCAGCAGCTCAAGGCGCTCGCGGGTCGATTTACCCTCGAAGGGGACGTCGGCGAACATCTTGAAGGTCTTTTCTGCTTCCAGACAGCGCAGCGAATGCCCCTGCTTGCAGGAAATATCGACCCCGTACATGCCCGGCGCCTGATCGTAGATCGATTCCGCAGTGCCACCCATGACACCGCCTTCCATCAGCGAACGATGCAGGGTCAGCGTGTGGAATCCGTCAGAACCAGATTGCTCGCCAGGAACTTTCCAGTTGCAGGGAAGGACGAAGCGTTGCGGAGGGCCAAGCAGTTCCAGACCGTTGTCGGTACGGCAGAACAACTGGTCCATGTAATATTTGCTGTCGCCAAGAAACTCTTCGAACGAGGGGCCATCGACGTTCCAGGTAGCGAAGATCAGTCCGCCATAGCAATGCACCCGAGCTTTCTTCAGCCCCAGGGTTTTCTTGTCGACATCGTTCCCGTGCATCTTTTCGCGTTCAACCGGCGCGCCTACGAAATCGCCATTCGGGCGGAATGCCCAGCCGTGATAAATGCACTGGTGGATACGCTTGTTGCCTGCCTCGCCAAGGCACACGCGCATGCCGCGATGGGGGCAGACATTCAGCGAAACATTCACTTCACCATCCTGGCTGCGGGCCACGATCACATTGTCTTCCGCCATATCGCGAACGATGAAGTCGCCGGGTTCTGGAATTTCGCTTTCATGACCCAGCAGCAGCCAGGTCTTGGCGAAAATCTTGTCCATTTCTAGGTGGTAGAGCTCTTCGTCGGTCATCACGCGGAGCGAGACCTCGTTGCTCTCACGCATGATCAGATCGTCAAGCGAGGTTCCGTCGCGCAATACGAGCTTCGATTTCTGAAGCATCTCGGCATTCTCCCGGTAGTGCAATTTTTTGCAATTGATTCGCGCTATACACATTGAATAATATCTGTTCAATATGTAAAGTGAAGAAAACCAGGACGAATTATGGAGAGACTGATGTCTGAGAAGGGTAAACTGAAGGTCGTGATCAACAAGCCAGCCTGTTGCGGATATGGCGTTTGCGCGGAAATCTGCCCGGAAGTGTACAAGCTGGATGAGCACGGCATTGTCTATGTCGATGATGAAATCGTGCCCGAAGGCATGGAAGACGCAGCCCGCG
>JBASBA010000111.1:0-3200 GCA_049650885.1 Alteraurantiacibacter sp.
ATCCCTTGCTCGAGGTCTGCAACCATACGGTCGTAGAGTCCTACCTCTGTTTTTCCTGACACGAGCTTCGCAAAGAATGCCTCTTTTATAAAACCTGTGGCGCAGATGATGTTTAGACTTGTTTTTCTAGCCAGGTCCCGCAGCCCGACAGCGTTCCGACCATAGTCAGCTGTACTCATCTCAACAATTGCTTGACCACCGGCACGCCGGAAGTGCATTAGTTCGCTCGCCGCAATCTCAGCACTTGTCATTTTAAGATCAGGATCACTAACATGTTCTGGTGGCAACGTTAGTAGGTGTTCGTGAGGCAGGGTTAAGCCAAGTTTTGAGGGGGGTATATCGCCGTTTACTGTACGTATAATCTCCAACACTGGACCCCTTCTTGCCTGTGTTAAATCCTCAAAAACGCTAGGTTGTGATACTGATCTCGACTAAGTAAATTGGTACGTACCATTCAGATTAACACCACGCCCTCAAGATTGTCAAAACCAGACGTTTGGGATCAGCAATTCCAAATGAACAGTGCGCCAGGCAAAGATGCAAAACTGGTAGAATGTACGGCAAACTAAGTTTAGGCTCAATTCTGGACCGAATAGCAAGCGTTTTCGATGCGGGACAGGATAAACGGCGGGCAGCTAGCTGTGCGTACCAGATTAGCGACGCAGGCTTAGCCGCTTTTTCGGTGTTTTTCACGCAGAGTGCGTCGTTTCTAGAACATCAGCGCGACTTGCAAAGACGTAAAGGCAAAAGCAACGCGCTAAGCGTGTTCGGACTTGAAAAGATACCGACAGACCCGCATATCAGGAATCTACTGGATACAGTTGAAGCAGATGATTTGGCAGTGGTGTATAGACATCTCGTACAAAGCTTAGCTGAGGCAGGGGTGCTGGCGCAGTTTAAGGTTGCAGGTAGATATCACCTGTTGGCAACGGATGGTACGCAGTACTTCTCTTCAGAGAAAATACACTGTCAGACCTGTAGTACACGCTTGTCAAAAGGCAAGCTTCGTTATAGCCACAGCGTTATTCCACCTGTACTGGTTTCCCCTGAGCAATCAGAGGTCATAAGCTTAGAACCCGAGTTTATACTGCCCCAGGACGGTGATGAAAAGCAAGACTGTGAACGTAAAGCAGCGGGGCGCTGGCTTAAAAGCAAAGCACCGCACTACCCTTTAGACAACGTTATCGTTTTGGGCGATGACCTGTACTGCTGTCAACCTCATTGCGAGGCGGTACACGCTAGAGGCTGGAACTTCATCTTTGTTTGTAAACCCGAGTCACACCAAACCCTTTATGCGTATTTGAACCTACAACCAGTTCAGAGCTTTACTAAACGTGTTTGGAACGGCACGTTTATTGAACTGCATAGCTACCGCTTTGCCACCGACCTCCCTTTAAGAGATAGTTCGGACGCACTTAGTGTCAACTGGTGTGAGCTAAGCATCACCAGGGAAGATGACCAGCGCTTGCTTTATTCCAACAGCTTCGCCACTGACCTCCCCTTAACTCAAGACAACGTAGCCGCTGTGATTACCTGGGGACGCTGTCGCTGGAAAACCGAAAATGAAAACAACAACAGTCTTAAAACTAAAGGCTACAACTTTGAACACAACTATGGTCATGGCAGCAAGCATCTATCTACCGTTTTACTGAGCCTCTTACTACTCGCTTTTCTAAATCACACCATTTTTGCCCTGACCGACACGCTTTACCAGGCATTAAGGCGAGAACTCGGTGCGCGCATAACTTTCTTTAATGACATCCGTGCCCTGCTACGCTATCAGCTTTTTCCCTCCTGGCAACAGCTTCTCCTCTTCATGGCTGACGGGCTCGAGCTTTCCTTTGACTCTAGTTGAGACTCATTTGGAATTGCTGGTCTTAAAGGGAGGCATCAAGCCATGTCAAACGTTCTGCTACCATCTGCTGAGCAACCTATGTTTTGGAAATATGAAATCTACCGATAAATTTCGACAACTTCCTTACTTAAAATATTCGTAACTACCTACTACCTTAAAAGAGTAGCTGAGATCTAAGGGCAAAAAGGTCACGTAGCGAGGTAAAGACGTTCATGCCCTGCTTACGCAAAGTGGAGATGATAGCAGCAATACGGGCATAGTGTTCAGCACCCGCAAAGGTACGAAAACCACCTGAGACCTTGAGCTTGACTTTGGCAGGACGGACATCTCGTTCAGCCTGGTTGTTGGTAAAGGGCACATCTGCTTCAAAGGCGAAGGTAAGTACCGCCTGTTGATGTGTGCGTAAGCGGTGTAGTAAGGCACGTCCTAAAGAGCACTTGGGACGCCCCCGTTTGCCCTGTTTTGGCGGCGGTTCCTCTAGTTCAGCCTCGAAGAGAATGGTTTGGTAACGACGCAGCCAGTCAGCCCTCTCAGCTTCCGCTAACGGTCGCGGCTGTCGGTAAAGTCCTAGCAAATAGGCGTGCATCAAGGTTGCCCAAGTCGAGCCGTTGTCGATTAATGCGCTGAGTTCTCTAAGCAGATGTGCGCCACAAAGCGCATGACGACACTGGATGAACTTGAAATAACTGCTCCAACAGTCGTGGACAGCTATGCCCGTAAAGTCTTTCAGAACAGAAGCTGCACTTTCGAGCGCGACTCGACCCCGCTTTTCATGCACGAACAGGTGCGTATACGAGACTGTACTTGCGGTGTGTAACCAATGTAACTTGCTCTCACTCCGCACCCCCGTTTCATCGAAATGAACGACCTTTTGAGCGAGTAGCTGACGCTTGATGCTCGCTTCACTAAGCGCTAGCTGCTCATAGGCGCTTTGCAAGTTAGCCAAGACGGTACTGCTGTTTAACGCATAGCCGTAAAGGTTACTGAAAAAGTTCGTGATGCGTTCGGTGGGCAGTCGGTAATCGACACTCAGCATCGTCACAACTGCATTCACCCCTGAGCCGTATTGCACTGAGGCTGTCACCTCGTTAGGAAACCTACCCCACTGCTCGACCCCGCAGCAGCTAAGGCTGCCTAGCTGGTGTTCGGTGACCACCAACTGTGCGGGCGGCAGGTCGAACACCTGACGTTTCTGCACTATCTTTACGTCACCCAAATCGCTGGCAGCAAACACCCGACCACAGCAATCGCAGTTCTCGGGCATGTGCAGTACTATCTCATCTGGCTCGTTTACCTGCGCAAGCGTCTTACCCTGATGACCCCTTTGTCCGCCTTTTGCTTTGGC
>JBASBA010000112.1:0-2206 GCA_049650885.1 Alteraurantiacibacter sp.
GGTTGAGAAGGTCGCCGCCTACGCGGCCGCGAACTTCAAATAGCGCGTGAAGAGAGGGGCGCCGCAGAAGGCGGCGCCCCTTGAACCAGCCCGGCAACTGGAAGCATGAAACACTCGATGAGTGGAAGTGGCAATGCGCGGTGTCTAGCCCGAATACCCTAGAACGATAATATATCTTATGTTAAATCTAGTGGGGTTTAGGGCTTGGCTAAATACCGGTTTCATCCCATGCTAGTTCGTTTTCGGGAGTCTTCCGATCAGGTCATAGACCTCTGTTCTATAAAGCTACCCTCTTCTGTCCTAGAATTGTATTTATCGGACATAAGAGAGCGATCAGCAAAAATCGCGATTCCTGTCATCTAGGCCACAGAAGTTCCCAGACCGTACGCGCCGGTTGTCAACCGTTACATCGGTAACGGCGTACGATGGCAGGTTCGGCTTATCATAAGTCCCCAAGTGATATTGCAACGCTCCAGCGAAGCTTTAGACAAACCATAGGGGGTCGCGAAAAGAATGACACAACTACATAGCGAGCCGACGGCGGGAACCGCCGACCCCGCCTTGGCGAGCTTTGTGATTTTGGCACAGTTCCTGGGTACGCCAGCAGAACCTTCCCAAATCCATCACGATCGTGGACAGGGTGATAGGCCCTACACGTTCGACGATTTAATCCGCATTGCCAAGAAGCTGGACCTGATCGCGCGCCGCAAAAATGCGGCACCCGAACAATTAGTAAAGCTTCCGCTGCCTGCGCTTATCTCCCTGCGCGACCATGATACGGGAGTGCTACTGAAGGTCGACGATACGGGCGACATGGGCAATCGCTACATGGTCCTGCGCCCGACCAGCGAACGACCGGAAATCTGGGACGAGAACCAGCTCCAAGCCAATCTGAGCCTTACCAAGGGCCAAGCCGATCTGATGCTTATGACGAGCCGCGAACACATTGCGGGGCAGAAACGCGCGTTCGATATGAGCTGGTTCATTCCAGCAATCGTCAAATACCGCAAACCAATGCGCGACGTATTGCTGGGCAGTTTCTTCCTGCAGTTGATGGGTCTGGCGACGCCGATCTTTTTCCAACTCGTGATCGACAAGGTGCTGGTCCACCAGTCGCTTAATACGCTCGACGTGCTGGCGATCGGCCTGGCGACCATCCTTATATTCGAGACGATCCTGTCCGCGCTGCGTAATTGGCTGTTCGCGCATACTACCAACCGGGTAGATGCGGAGCTGTCAGCGTCTCTGTTCCGCCATTTGGTCGCATTGCCTTTGAGCTATTTTGAAGCACGGCGAGTTGGCGACAGCGTGGCGCGGGTGCGCGAATTGGAGAACATCCGCAACTTCCTGACTAGCAATGCCGTCACCGTGGTGATCGATCTGTTCTTCACCATCGTGTTCTTCATCGTCATGTACATCTATTCACCGATGCTGACGTTGATCGTGGCCATCACCGTGCCGATCTATGCGGTCATCTCGATGGTCATTACCCCGCCGCTGCGCGCGCGGCTCGATGAAAAGTTCAAGCGCGGGGCGGAGAACCAAGCGTTTCTGGTCGAGACGGTGACGGGCATCGGCACGCTCAAAAGCATGGCTGTCGAGCCGCGGATGCGCGATCGGTGGGAAAAACAGTTCGCGGGCTATATCCAGACAGGGTGGGACGTGACCGTTCTGTCCAATTGGGGCAGCCATGCGATCCAGCTGGTCAGCAAGCTCACTACGGTCGCCATTCTGTTCTTCGGCGCGAAAGCGGTGATTGCAGGCGATCTGTCGGTCGGTAGCCTGGTCGCGTTCAACATGCTGGCCGGAAGGGTTGCGCAACCGATCCTGCGATTGTCGCAATTGTGGCAGGATTTTCAGCAGGTGCGCATTTCAGTCGACCGGTTGGGTGACATCTTGAATGCGCCCGCCGAACCCGAACACAATCCCAACCGCGCCAGCCTGCCCTCGATCAAGGGGCGGGTGGAGTTCGACAAAGTTCGTTTTCGCTATCGCCCCGATGCGCCGGAGGCTTTGCGCGGCGTCAGTCTCGACATCGCGCAGGGCGAGATGCTTGGTATCGTTGGTCCTTCGGGTTCCGGAAAATCGACGCTGACAAAACTTGTCCAGCGACTTTATGTGCCTGAACAGGGGCGCGTTCTGGTTGACGGCACCGATCTTGCGTTGGTCGATCCCGCTTGGCTGCGGCGGCAGGTCGGTGTGGTGT
>JBASBA010000113.1:0-1751 GCA_049650885.1 Alteraurantiacibacter sp.
CCGGCCCGCATCCCTATCCCGAAATGGTCCGCGATTTCCAAAGCGTGATCGGCACGGAAGCACGCGTGCAGATGCTGGACCGGACGGGGCGTTTACCCGACCTGTTGGTCGCCTGCATCGGCGGCGGATCGAACGCGTTGGGACTGTTCCATCCATTTCTGGACGATCCGGACGTCAAGATGCTCGGCGTGGAAGCCGGCGGGCACGGCTTGGATGGCGACGAGCACGCCGCGTCCCTGCTAGGCGGCGCGCCCGGCGTGCTGCACGGCAACAAGACCTACCTGCTGCAGGACGACGACGGCCAGATCACCGAAGGCCACTCGATCAGCGCGGGATTGGACTATCCCGGCATCGGCCCCGAGCACGCCTGGCTCAAAGACACCGGCCGCGTCGAATATACCAGCGTTACCGACGACGAGGCGCTGGAAGGCTTTCAGATGCTATGCCGCACCGAAGGGATCATCCCCGCACTGGAGCCTGCCCATGCGATCTTCGCCGTATCGCAGAGAGCGAAAGACATGGACCGCGACGCGATCATCCTGGCCAATCTGTGCGGGCGCGGAGACAAGGACATTTTCACCGTGGCGGAAAAGCTGGGGGTGAAGATTTGAAGGTTCATTGGCAATCTTTCGCTATTGGACTTGCCCTTTCGCTAACCGCAATTTGGCTAGCAGCCTTACCCGCGTATTTTCTTGTCGAGTCGTTTTTCGTGGATTTTGTAGCATCACAAGCGCCTGACGCCCCAATTTCAATGTTCATTGCGCGAGGCGGAAATGTTTTCGGTTTAGCTATCGTGCTTTCGATCTTAGCTACTCTTCATTGGGCTGCCCTATTGCCGTTTATTCCATATGAATTTCACAAAGCGGTCTTCGCCAATCTTATGCTTTTAGGCGCGTTTATAATCGCCGGAATTACGCTGTTTGAGCATGTAGGGCATGATTTTTTTAGCTTCAGCCTCTTTTGTTCACCGTATGACTCAGTTTATTTTGAAATGGATATAAGCTTCCAGTGCGTACGCTCACGTCAAGCGATCAATTGGGCCCATTCTGCGATTTTATTCTTGGCTTTGATTGCTATACCCGTAAGGCTTGTAGAATCTCTTAGGGCAGCGAAAGCCGCATGATTTTTTCACTGTTGCCTTTTCCAAACTCAATCTTTTCTTTATTGAAAAACGTCTTTCTACCTTCATGGCTGAACCGATGCAGCGTCCCGTCTTTTCCGGCAAAATGCTTAAGGAAGCGGGACCCCGGTTCGGGGGGCCTAGATGACGAACTAGGAGCGGCTATCCTACATCCTCTGCCTTGTGCCAGTCTCACATTATGATAATCTTTGCTCCCGTCTATTCTGGCCTAGCTCTCGCGTACCCCAAAGCGCCTCGCCTTTATGCCCCAGGACCGTGTAACATGCGGTCCGTATGTACAGACTTCGGTGAGCAATTATGAACGACGGTGTGACTCGCTTGGTCTCGGCCTTCAACACCCCCGCCCTGGTGACCTTCATCACGGCTGGCGACGGCGACACGGCGGCCAATCTCGATGCGCTCGTCGCAGGCGGTGCGGATGTCATCGAGCTGGGCATGCCCTTCACCGATCCGATGGCGGACGGGCCGGCGATCCAGAACGCAAACATCCGATCGCTTGGCGCAGGCACCACGACCGCCGATGTGTTCGCCATTGCCACCGGCTTTCGCCAGCGTCATCCCGATGTTCCGCTCGTGCTCATGGGCTATGCCAATCCGATGGTGCGACGCG
>JBASBA010000114.1:0-1979 GCA_049650885.1 Alteraurantiacibacter sp.
TTTGACAGGTCCTGCCGCCATGCGTGCCATGCGCGAACGGGAAAGGGAGCTCGCTGGGCGGCTCAAGGATGCTGGAGAATCCCAAGTGATCGGGGGCGCGTCTTCCCCCAGCCTTCGAGCCAGCCGCCGTCAACTGTGTACTGGAATGCGCTCGCGGTCTGGGGCCTACTGCGTAGGCGCCTTGATGGGCGGACCATTTCCCGGGCGCAGGCGCATCGGCTGCTTAAAAGCGCTGGAACAGCGATGGATGACGACGGCCAACCGCTCGTCAGTTTCGAACCACCATTCGTGCCACTCCCTAAACGACCGGAGAACTGGAGAAGTGGGCATATCTCCCTTCAGCTTACGACTGAGGAAGCAACTTTCCTGCGCGAGCGGCTTGGCCAGTTGCGGAGCAATGGTGGACACGAGGCCTCCCTGCTCGCGCGATTGGTGCGGACTGAGACTGTGGCACCGGACGGAATGTGGGCCACTGAAACCCGGGAGATCGCCGGCCCCGACAAATCCGCACTTGCGCGCGCTCATCAGGCTGCACACCTCGCGGGTGTCCGCCGTGCTGTCTACGATGCACTACTCGAACGGATTGTCGAGACCGATGACAAGCGGGAGACTTCGACTCGACATCGCGACCACCTTTCTGCCGTCGTCGAAGATCATGGTTCGCTTGCAGTAAAACTCGATGTAGGTGCTCTCGAGGCGGACATTGGCGCGCTGCCAACGAAATTGCGGGCTGTACTGACAACTACTAAGGATTGGGTGGCCTCGAAATCACAAAACCCCGCCCCACTCTTCGACGTCTATGCTGCGGCTGAGGCCCGAAAGGGCCCACGCGCACGCCTCGCGGTTACACCCCATGGTCGTGCCCGACGGCTCGAATGGTCGAGCGATGAACATGGTCTCGCGGGGCCGCTCTACTACAGGTGGGAGCAGGTCAGAATGCTTCTCAATGATCTTGCGGGCGCCCAATGACCGGCGCAGTCGAAAACTGGGCGGCGCTCTCGTTTCTAGAGGGTTTACGTCCCGGTCCCGATGAAAGTGTCGAGTTGGCACTGCTGGCGTCCTATTCGGCAGACCTGGGATCAATCGGCGCTACTTTGCTTGCCCTGGCAGGCAAAGACACAGATGCGGGCCGAGGTAGTCCCTCAGATTTCGCTGATGCGGTCGAGCGACTGCGAGGGAAGGCACGGATTGTCATTCAGCGTGGCCGCCTAGCAAAGATGCGTCGGACACCGCGCATAGCAGCAGTGTTGGACCAATTCGTGCGCGAGGTTGATTTCGATGAAGCCACCCATAGCTGGCACCCCAAGGTAGCTCTCGTTCGAACACGCAACACGACTGGAGAGACTGGCTGGCGGCTTTGGATCGGAAGCCGAAATCTCACCGAAAACGTGAACCGCGACATCGGGTTACTGCTTGTCTCAGGCACCAAGGGCGGCGCACTGATCGCTGGTGCGGATGAGATGGCGCGTGCGCTGGCTGAAAGGGCCGAACTGAAGGGGCTGCGCCCGGCCTCGCTCGCGGCGACGATCGCAAAGGTAGCTTGGCGTTCTCCGGCGGGCGTAAGGGTTGAGCGCATTCGCTGGTCTCCCGGAACTGGAGATCAGCCCGTTCCAGTCCCGCCGCCGGATGTCGATGAAGTCATTGTGGTAAGTCCTTTTATAGATAAGCAATTTCTTGCTCGTCAGCTCGTGAAGGGTACAAAACAGTCTAGGCGTGTTTTGCTGACTACGGTACGTGAGATTGAGCGGATTGGTCCGTCACTGGCAGCATTCGACGACTTGCTGGCGCTGGATGCACCTGATTATCCCGTGGGTGATGCGGAGCTTGGGTCCCGGTCCCCCGAGTGGCCATCCGATGTCACTTCGACCGAGGATGAGGAAGAAGAGGTCGGACGCGGCCTCCATGCCAAATTGCTGTTCATGCGAACTGGGCGCAAACGCACCCTGTGGCTGGGAAGCGCGAACGCGACCCTCCGGGCC
>JBASBA010000115.1:0-7837 GCA_049650885.1 Alteraurantiacibacter sp.
GCGCAAGGAAGGGCTGGCCGGTGCGCCTGCCTTCTGGTGGCGCAGGTTCGCGCGGGTATGGCCGCTTCATGCCGCAGTGCTGGGCGCGCTGGTGATATTCGCCGTGGTGCTGCTGGCGACGGGCCGCGATATGGCGAATTATCCAATGGCCGAATTGCCGTTGCATATCCTGCTTGTGCAGAACTGGGGTTTCACGTCGGAGCTATCGTGGAACCACCCGGCGTGGTCCATCAGCACAGAGCTGGGTGCCTACCTGCTGTTTCCGCTGGCCGTGGCGGCAGTGCGTTGGGAGGGTTTGCGCCCCGCCGTTCTTCTGGCAGCGATCGGCATAGCGGCGCTGGCGATCCACAGTGCTTTCGTCCTGGCTGGCGCAGATACGCTGGGCGAGCAGATACCAAGGCTAGGGCTGGTGCGCTGTATCATCCAGTTCGGCATCGGTATGATGCTGGCAAACCTGTGGTTGGCGTGGCGGACGCGAAAAGTTTTGGCAGCGGTTTGCGCTGTATTGGCTGGAATGCTTCTGCTGGGACTTGTTCTGGGCGGATTGCCCGAAACATTGATGCTGCCGCTGGCCTTTGCCGCGATACTGCTGGCGCTGGCACTGGATAGCGGGCCTGTTGCAAGGCTGCTTTCCGCCAGGCCCCTAGTCTGGCTGGGCGATGCCAGCTACGCGACATACCTGGTGCATTTCCCGCTGCTGATAATGCTGAAACTGGTGGCTGTGGGCGATGACCTGCAAATTGGCCGCAGCCTTTTCGTAGTTTACCTGCTGGTTCTGCTGGCATTGTCAGGCGGGCTTTACCGTTGGCTGGAGAAGCCGGCGCAGAAATGGTTGAACGGCATAAGGCCCGCAAAGCGGCAGGTGATGACCGGCTAGTGTTGCGGTAATCTGCGGGCATTCACCCCGCCGGCGCGCGTCGTTCGCACCAGCCGTCGTCATCCACGGACTCGCCCCGGACGAAGGACGAGCCCGCAGGATCAGGCTTATGATACGGAAGAGTTGGCCCTCATCCATTCTTCCACCACAGGGGCGATATTGTCGCGCCATTTGCTGCCGTTGAAGATGCCGTAATGGCCCACATTGGGTGCCATCAGGTATTTCTTCTTCGCTGTCGGCAAGTGCTCTGCCAATCCCAGTGCGGCGCGTGTCTGGCCGATACCGGAAATATCGTCATTCTCGCCTTCGATGGCCAGCAGGGCCGTGTCGCGGATGGCATCGGGTTCGATGGCCTTGCCGCGGTGTAAGAATTCACCCTTCGGCAGTGAATGATCCTGAAACACATGCTGGATCGTCTGCAAATAGAACTCCTCCGTCATATCGCAGACGGAGAGGTATTCATCATAGAAGCCCTTTGTCCGGTCGGCGCTGTCCTGATCGCCCGCCGTCATATGTTTGAACATTTCGTAATGGCTCATCATGTGATCGGAAAGGTTCATGGAAATGAAACCGGCAAGCTGCAAAAAGCCCGGATAAACCTTGCGGCCTGCGCCTGGATAATTGAGCGGAACGGTCGCGATCACATTGGTTTCGAACCAGCTCAACGGCTTGTCCATGGCAAGGTCGTTCACGCCCGTCGGGCTGGCGCGCGTGTCGATCGGGCCTCCCATCATGGTGAGCGAAGCCGGACGACATTCGTCCTTTTCGGCCGCCATGACAGCAGTGGCCGCAAAGGCGGGAACGGAGGGCTGGCACACTGCCAGGATATGCGTGTCCGGTCCGATGAACTGCAGGAACTCGATCAGATAGTCTATGTAATCGTCGAGATCGAACTGCCCCTCGCTGGTGGGCACCATGCGCGCATCGGCCCAATCGGTGATCCATACCTGCTGGTTTTCCACCATGCGCTGAACCGTGCCGCGCAGCAGGGTTGCGTAGTGCCCGCTCATCGGGGCAGCGATCAGCAGCTTTGGTGCGTCTTCGGGCAGGCCATCGCGGACGAAACGGCGCAGATTACCGAACGGTTTTTCCAGCACCACCGTCTCGCTTACGTAATGGGTCTTGCCGTCGCTTTCCACCGGCTCGATATCGAAATCGGGCTTGCCGCGTTCCTCATACAGGTGGGCAAAAACTTTCAGGGCAGAGGCGTAGGCCGGTCCCAGACCCATGTAACCCATCGGGAGAGCCGGATTATCCAGCAGCCGCGCCCCCACAGAGGCCCAGTTGCTGGCCGTGCCGAGCATGGCGCGCTGCATTTCATAGGCAGAATAAAGCAATATTGCGTCCCTTGTATTTCGCCGATCTCACGGCGCTGATAGTTGGGCGCGCGATCACCGCACTCCCATGTCTCGCGCGAAAGATGGCCTCTTTTGCGCCGTGTTGCAATGCGGCAAAGGCGAAAATTCGGTTTTGGCCATCTTCTGCCAACGGGAAAGCAAAGTGTGCTTCAAAGGCGTCGGGGTTTGGTCTAGTGCCGCTGCCATCATGGCGATCCCCGTAGAAAATAGAGAACCGGAGAAGGCCAAGAGCCTTGGTCCGCTGGTGATGATTTTTCGCGAGGCGAAGAAATATCGGCTGGAAACGGCATTCGCGGTCACGGCCCTTCTTGTCACTGCTACCATTACGTCGCTGGCCCTGCCCAGTGCCCTGCGCCTGATTATCGACCGGGGTTTTACGGGCGAGGGCGAGATCGGCCGCTGGTTCCGCTATCTGCTGGTGCTGGTCGGCGTGCTTGGTGTGGCAACCGCCATCCGCTTCTACTTCGTCAGCTGGCTGGGGGAGCGGGTGGTCGCCGATATCCGGCGCAAGGCCTATGACAATCTGCTGGGTCTTTCCCCGTCGTTTTTCGAAGAGAACAGTCCCAAGGAAATCAGCAGCCGCATGGTTTCGGATACCGCGATCATCGAACAGGTCGTGGGCACCACCGTCTCGATCGCGCTTCGCAATGTCATCATGGCGGTTTTTGCCACGGCCTATCTGTTCTGGCTGGCGCCGCAACTGGCCATATGGCTGCTGGTCGGGCTGCCCGTTGTCATCATTCCCATCACCATATTCGGGCGAAAGCTGCGGGTGATCAGCCGCACCAGTCAGGATCGTGTGGCCGATGTGGGCGCGATGGTGACAGAAACCCTCTCCGCAATGAAGATCGTCCAGGGCTTCAACCAGGAACGGCGCGAAGGTGAACGGTTCGGCGCTTCGGTGGAAAAGACATTCGATGTTGCAAAGACGCGTATCCTCATCCGCGCGGCGATGACGGCTATGGTCATCACGCTGGTATTCGGCGGTATAACCGGCCTGCTGTGGCGCGGTGCAATCCTTGTCACCACCGGAGAACTGACCGGCGGCACAATCGGCGCATTCGTTTTCGCCAGCGCGATTGCGGCCTCGTCCTTCGGCGCGTTGACAGAAGTGCTGGGCGATCTGCTGCGCGGCGCAGGTGCGGCCAGCCGCCTGAGCGAACTGATTGAAGAAAGGCCGAATATTACCGCGCCAGCGCGTCCGCAATCTTTGCCTGCACCGCCGCGCGGCAGCCTGTCGTTCCAAAATGTCACCTTCAGCTATCCTACACGGCCCAGCGAGCAGGCGATTGCAGACTTCAGCCTGACTGTGGAGCCGGGCGAGACCGTGGCCATCGTCGGCCCGTCTGGCGCAGGTAAATCCACCATCTTCCAGCTGGCAGAACGTTTCTATGATCCCTCCAGCGGCACGATCCGCATGGATGGTGTGCCCTTGACGCAAGTCGATCCCGCCGAAGTGCGCCGCCGCATGGCGCTGGTGCCGCAGGAAGGCATATTGTTCGCCGCCAATGCGCGCGACAACTTGCGTTACGGAGCATGGGATGCGGATGAGGAAGCCATCTGGGAAGCGGCCCTTGCCGCCAACGCGGAAGGCTTTCTGCGAGATTTACCTGAAGGGCTCGACACGTTCCTGGGCGAAGGCGGCGCGCGCCTTTCCGGCGGACAGCGCCAGCGACTGGCTATTGCCCGTGCGGTTCTGCGCGATTCGCCGATCCTGTTGCTGGACGAGGCGACCAGTGCGCTTGATGCCGAGAGCGAGCGTCTGGTGCAGGATGCGCTGGAGCATCTGATGCAGGATCGCACGACACTGGTGATAGCGCACCGCCTCGCCACGGTTCGCGCGGCGGATCGCATTGTGGTGATGCAAGGTGGCCGCATTGTGGAGCAGGGCGATCACGCCAGCCTTACAGGCGACGGCGGCCTCTATGCACGCCTCGCTTCGCTACAATTCGATGACCCTGCATTGACTTAGCCGCAGGTCGGGGCCGGTGCCTTCTTCGCGGAAGTCAGTGCGTCGGCAGAGCGTTCATACCTTGCGTCGAGCAGAATTGGCCCTACATCGACATTGTATCGAAAGTAACCGCTTTGGCCTTTCAGGCGTGAGCGGAAGACAAGTTTTATCCGCTAGACGAGGAACGCCTACCCTATGATCCGCAAGCTGCTAGTCACTTCGGCATCCGTGTTCGGACTTGCCACCGCCGCGCCCGCCATGGGCCAGGACGCACCATCCGCGCCGACCATGGATTTTGGCACCTGGGGTGTCGATCTTTCGCAACTGGATCAGAACGTCGATCCGGGTGACGATTTCAACGCCTACACAAACGCCAAGTGGGTCGCTGCGAACCAGATTCCCGCCGACCGTCAGCGCTATGGCGCGTTCGACATGCTGCGCGAGGAATCGGTTCACGATGTCGAGGCATTGGTAAGGGATCTGGTGGCTTCCAACCCGGCGCCCGGAACCACGGAACGCCGCATCGTGGATGCCTACAATTCCTATTACGACGTAGAAGCGATCGACGCGACGGGCCTTGCCCCCGCCCAGCCTTATCTGCAGGAAATCTTCACCGCGCCCGATCTGGAAAGCCTGACCCGGCTGTTCCCGCAGCCCGGCTATCCCAGCCTGGTATCAGCTGGCGTGGGCGCTGATGCGCGCAACCCGACCGATTATGTCGTGTCTCTCGGCTTTTCCGGTATGGGTCTGCCCGACCGCGACTATTATCTCGTCGATTCCGAAAGCAATCTGGAAATTCGCTCGGCGTACATGGATTACCTGACCTTCCTGATGGGCAAGGCCGGTTACAGCGATGCCCGCGGTGCAGCAGAGGCTGTCTACGCCTTCGAACATGACGTGGCCGAGATCGAATGGGCGCGCCAGATGTTCCGCATCCCGCAGCTCACCTATAATGAACTCACGCCGGCCCAGCTGACCGAAATGGCCGGCGACTTTCCCATTGCCGCGTTGCTGGAAGAAGCACAGTTCTCCGACCAGACGCGTTTCCTTGCCGCGCAGCTTCCTCCCACCGAGGAAGAGATTGCCGAACTGAACCTGACACCCGATCAGCTTGCCATGATCGGCGGCGGTTTGCCGGCGATGATGGAGCTGATGACGCAGACCCCGCTCGCAACGCTGAAAGCGTATATGGCAAAGGGCTTCCTGTCCGGATACGCGCCGCTGTTGTCGAGCGAGCTGGATGAGGCCAATTTCGATTTCTACGGCCGCACGATTAGTGGCCAGGAAGAGCAGCAGGAGCGCTGGAAGCGCGCTATCGGTTCTGTCGAAGGCTCACTGGGTGAACAGCTTGGTGCGCTGTATGTGGATCGGTATTTTCCGCCCGAAAGCAAGGCCCGGATGGATGCGCTGGTCGCAAACCTTTCGCGCGCCATGAGCACCGCCCTCGACAATAACGACTGGATGACGCCCGAAACGATCGCCGAAGCCCGTTCCAAGCTGGAAGGTTTCGTGCCGATGATCGGCTATCCGGATGAGTTCGAGACCTATGACGGTCTGGAAATCAGCGCCAATGATCCGCTGGGCAACGCGATGAACGCATCGCGCTGGGCCATTCAGGACAATCTTGATCGATTGGGCACGAAGGTAGATCCCAGCGAATGGGGCATGTTGCCGCAGACGGTGAATGCCTATTACTCCCCGCTTACGAACCGGATCGTCTTCCCCGCTGCAATTCTTCAGCCGCCGTTCTTCAACGCGGAAGCCGATTCGGCAGTGAATTATGGCGCTATTGGCGCGGTGATCGGGCACGAGATCGGTCATGGCTATGACGATCAGGGTTCGCAGTTCGACGCCACGGGCACGCTGCGCAACTGGTGGCAGGATTCTGACCGCGATGGTTTCGAGCAATATACCTCACGCATGTCCGACTATATCGAGGCCTATTGCCCGGTGGATAGCCCGGAAGGCCCGGTCTGCCTGCGCGGCGGACAGTCGATGGGTGAAACGCTTGGCGACGTTGTTGGCCTGCAAATGGCCTACCGTGCCTACCGCATGTCACTGAACGGAGCGGAGGCTCCGGTGATCGACGGCATGACCGGCGACCAGCGCTTCTTCCTGGGCTTCGCTCAGGTATGGCGCGGCATGGAGCGTGAGGCCAGCCTGCGCAACCGCGTGATGACAGCCAACCACCCGCCGGGTGAATTCCGCCTCAACAACGCAGTGCGCCATCTGGATGCGTGGTACGATGCTTTCGATGTCGGCGCAGATGATGCGCTGTACCTGCCACCGGAAGAGCGCATTTCTATCTGGTAAGCGGGAAACGTAACTATTTAGACCATCTGACGGGGGCGAGGCTTGACTTCGCCCCCGTTTTGGTTGGAGGCGGGGGCACTTACGCCAGTCCCTATTTCCAGCCACGGACCTGATCCAGCGATGACTTTCCTCGAAATGCTGATCCTTGCCATTGTGCAGGGCATTACCGAGTTTCTGCCGATATCCTCTTCCGGGCACCTTATCCTCGTGCCTGTGTTCACAGGCGCCGATGATCAGGGCCCGATGATCGACATCGCCGTACACATCGGCTCTTTGCTGGCGATAATCGTCTATTTTTTCAAAGACGTATGGGGTTTGGCCCGCGGCGGATTTGCCACTGTGGGTATCGGCCAGGCGCCAGAGCACAAGCGCCTGTTCTGGTGGATCTTGCTGGGCACGATCCCCGCTGTCATCGTCGGCCTTTCGATCAAGCTGGGTACGTTCAACTCCGTGGCGGAGGACTGGTTCGGCCTCACCGTGCTGAATGAAGATCTGCTTGCATCGCTGCGGTTTACCGATCTTATCGCGGTCAACCTGATCCTTTATGGCATCCTTCTGGGCATTGCCGATTATTTCGGCCGCGAGGATCGTTCGTACGAAGATCTGACATGGCGTGACGGTTTGCTCGTGGGCATGGCGCAGGCGCTGGCCCTGATACCAGGAACCAGCCGCTCCGGCGTGACGATGACAGCAGCGCGTTTCCTTGGGTTCGGGCGCGTCGAAGCTGCGCGCTTCTCCTTCCTGCTGTCGATTCCCGCCGTGGCAGGCGCGGGCATCCTGATCGTTCCCGATCTGGTGGATGCGGGCGCGGATATGGTGCGAGAGGCGCTGATCACCGGTGTGCTGACCTTCATCGCCGCATTCGGCACGATGGCCTTCCTGATGAACTTCCTGAAGAAGGCATCGATGATGGTTTTCGTGATCTATCGCATCGCCATGGGCATCCTGCTGTTGTGGATGTTCTAGCGCGGGATTCGACTGGAGGGTGGGTTTCAGACCTGCTGATGGCCGCATACTCCGCCCCTGAAGCGGCTTGCCCTGCTTAAATTTCACGGAACCCGTCCCAGCTTCTCGCCGTTGATCCGGTGGAGAGCCTGAAAGGAAGCAGGATGGGCTATATTTATCTGATCGTGGTGGGGGCCGTGCTGGGATGGCTGGCAGCGTTTATCTTGCGCGCCGAATCCTCGCGAGCCCTGACGATCAACATGGTTGCAGGGGTAATTGGCGCCCTGCTGACCGGACTGATTATCTGTCCGGCAATTTGCGACGGAGACCTCGCCGCGGGAACTTATACGGTAGATGCGTTGTTTGTTTCCATAGCCGGCTCAATTGCGGTGC
>JBASBA010000116.1:0-14207 GCA_049650885.1 Alteraurantiacibacter sp.
TCCTGGTTGAGTATGGTGGCAAATTCCCAGGCCAGCTTTTCGCGGCTCCGGTAATGCGCATCATATAGCGTATCGACCATCGTCATCGGTCCGGGCAGCGCCCATTTGATCGGCCTGCGGGTATGCGCGCGAAGGAATTTGGCATCCTCGACGAAAACCGGCGCTTCGCGGCTCACCTCACCCGTCACCGTGGGCACGCTGGCGTCATAGCGATCGCGGATCTTTACAGTCTCACGCCGTTCGAAATCGACACCGGCGAGGTGTTCGATAAACGTAGTAACGAAATGCTGGCGCGTCTGTTCTCCGTCGCTGACAATATCGATGTCCGCGCACTCCTGCTCTGACAGGGTCACGCGCATGGCATCCTGCGTGCCCGCGACAAGCTCTTGGCCGTGCAGCTTCCACGGCGACCACAATTGTTCCGGCGCGGCGAGCCACGAGGGTTTGGGAAGGCTTCCGGCAATCGTAGTCGGCAGCAGTTTGATCATGCTATGTATCCTTGGATCAGATGCGGCATTTCAGGCGGCGTATCTGGCGGACCATTCATCCAGGATATGGTGGTACGGCTTGATGAAGTGTTCTTCGGCAAACCTGCCTTGTTCGGCGGCCATCTGCGTGCGCTCGTCCCGATCATACTCGATGCGCGTCAGCGAATGATCCTGGTTGTCGAGCCTTGGCTGGAAGCATTCGCCCGCGATGGAATTCGCATTGTAGATTTCGGGACGGTAGATTTTCTGAAAGGTTTCCATCGTTGAGATGGTGCCGATCAGCTCCAGGTTGGTATAATCGTTCAGCAGGTCACCGAAGAAATAGAACGCCAGCGGCGCGGCGCTTTCAGACGGCATGAAGTAGCGGGCCTGCAGCCCCATCTTGCTGAAATACTGCTCGGTCAGCGAGGATTCGTCGGTGCGGTATTCATGGCCAAGGACCGGGTGGCGATTGGCAGTCCGTCTATAGGTCTTGTTGTGCGAAACGCTGAGGCAGATGACAGGCGGCTTGCTGAAGTGCTCCCGGTATGTGCCGGACGATACCAGCGCCTTGAACAGCTTGCCGTGCAAGTCGCCGAAGTCGTCCGGAATGCCGTACTCATCGCGGTCCCTGTTGAATTCCGGCAAGCGGACGCTGAAGTCATAATCGCGCACATAGGACGAGAAATTGTTGCCGACGATCCCTTCGATGCGCTCTCCCGCCCTTCGGTCGACGATCGCCGTCTTGAGCATCTCGATGGCCGGAAAGGCCTTGCCATCGGCATTGATAGCCAGGTCGACCGAGATGATGTCCAGCTCGATCCCGTAGCGGTCGCAATCGGGATTGTCCCACGGCACCAGCGTGTTGAACCGGTTATCGATCATCTGGAGGGCGTTGCGCAGGTTCTGCTGCCGGTTCTCTCCCCTCGCAAGGTTGGCGAAGTTGGTGGTCAGCCGCGAACTGGCTGCCGGAGCATAGTCTTCGTCGAAGCGCGTCTTGCTGATCGTAAAGGTGAACTCGCTGGTCATTGCAATCTGGTTTCCTGCTTCTGCGAGAAGTGACCACGAGGCCAACTCAGTTTCAATCACGTGGACCTCCAGGCGGCATCAAGGCGCGATAATTTGCGCTCGATACACTCGGACAGGTCTGGCGTTACCCGCTCTATGCCGAAGCGCCTTCATGAAAGAAAATGATGATTTATCAGAAAACCATGAAAATCTGTCATGTGATTGCTGCAATTGCAGATGGCGCTGTTGCGCCGCACAATCGCGCCGCAGGAATGCCCCTGATAAATAGAGGGGAATACAAGCGCCTGGGGCGGAAAGGGACGCCTAGAGCCGCACGCTCCGCGCGAGATCGATGAAACCTTCCATGTAACTGTCGGTCGTGCCTGACCGGCGGCCCAGATGGATCGATTTCGCGATCCCCTTGCCAAGTGGCACGCCCTTTATCGCCCTGGCCGTGCGCAAAAGCCAGTCAGGCGTGGCACTCACCGCGCGGCCCGAAGACACCAGCTTCAACATGAGGTCGGTAGTCTCCACGGTGCGGTGGCGGCGCGGCAAGGCATGAGCCGGGACGAGGAAGCTGGTATAGATATCCAGCCTTTCGCGGGGGACGGGATAGGTGACAAGCACTTCGCCAGCCAGATCCTGCGGTTCGATCCGCCGCTTTTGCGCCAACGGATGCGTGTCGGAAACGGCCAGCACCAGCTCGTAATCGAAGACAGGCGTGTACTCGATCCCCGAATCCTCCATCGGATCCGGAGTTACAAGCAGGTCAATCTCATGCCCCAGAAGGGCAGCCAGCCCACCGAACTGGAACGCGGTGGTCACGTCCAGCTCGACATCCGGCCATTCGGCCAGAAACGGATCGACCACCCGCATCAGCCAGTCCTGGCAGGGATGGCATTCCATGCCCACGCGGATCGCCCCGCGGCGCCCGCGCGCATAGTCCTCAAGCACATTCGCACCGCGCTCGAGTTGCGGAAGCACGCGCAGCGCCAACGCCAGGAGATATTCGCCCGTTGGCGTCAGGCGCAGCTTGTGGCCCTCGCGCTGCCACAGCTTTACCCCATGGCGTTCTTCAAATCTGCGAATTGCATGGCTTACCGCCGACTGGGTCAGGTTAAGCTGATCGGCGGCACGGCTCAGGCTGCCCACTCTGTCAATTTCTCGCAGGATTTTGAGAGGCTGGAGGTCGATCATTCAACATGAATCCTTGTCATGACACACCTCCGTTAACCCGAATAAATGTCGTTACCAAGTTTCATCTGCGGTCGCTCAGTCCCTTCCCTGCCAGGTAGCTTGGCGAATTTCTGGAAATCAGCGTCGCTATTCCGCCGCTCCTCCGCCAAGCGCCACGAACAGCGTCGAGCGATTTTGCAGCCAGGCGCGCTGGGTTGCCAGCAGCTGTTGGCGGGCGGTGAAAAGGTTGCGCTCCGCATCCAGCACTTCGAGATAGTTGGCCACTCCCTCGCGATAGCGCAGGCGGGCGATGCGGGCGATACGTTCCTGCGCATCGACCGCGCGTTGCAGCGTCTCTACCTGCTCGGCAAGCCAGCGGCGCCCGGCCAGAGCATCCGAAACCTCGCGGAAGGCGCCCTGCACGGTACGGTCGTAATTGGCGACCTGTTCCATTTCCAGCGCCTGCGCCAGGTCAAGATCGGCCTCACGCGCTCCCCAATCGAAGATCGGCAGCGAAATTGCCGGGCCAAAACTCCAACCGAACCCGTCGCCCGAAAAAAGCCCGTCGAGGCTATCCGAGGAGAAACCCGCATTTCCGGTCAGCGATATGGTGGGGAAGAAGGCCGCGCGCGCCGCGCCGATATTGGCACGGGCCGCGCGAAGCTGTTCTTCAGCCGCCACGATGTCCGGTCGGACCAGCAATAGGTCGGACGGAAGGCCCGCGGCCAGCCGCCGCTCGTCGCCCTGCGCGGCAAGGGTAAGGCCATCGGGCAGGCCTTCGGGAACCCTCCCGCCGACCAGCACGGCAAGCTGATTGCGCAGCCGCGCCAGGGTCAATCGCTCAATGGCGAGTTGCTGTTCGGCCTGCGTCAGCAGCGTTTCCGCCTGCCGGTAGGGCAGCGCCGAGGTCACTCCGCTGTCCAGCCGCAGCCTGGCGATCCGCAAGCCTTCGCGGCGACTTTCCGCCGTGGCTTCCGCCAGCGCGATCTGTTCTTCTGTCTCGACGATCTCGTAGTAGGTCGTCGCCGTGTCCGCGATCAGCGAAAGGTAGAAGGCCCGCTGCGCCGCGACCGTGGCGAGGTATTGCGCGCGCGCAGCATCACTCAGGCTGGCAATACGCCCCCAGAAGTCGAGCTCGAAGCTGCTGACGCCCACTCCGACTTCGAATTGGTTGAAGGTTACCGCTTCGGGCGCACCTCCGACGTCCTCGGTATCTAACGAGGGATTGACGCCGAGCGGCTGGCGCGTGCGCGTCCCGGCTGCATTGGCGACCACCGTGGGCAGTTGCCGGCTGTCCTGAATGCGATAACGCGCGCGAGCCTGTTCGATCCGCGCGGTGGCCGCCAGAAGGTCGCGGTTGTTCTCCAGCGATGTGCCGATCAGCTGCACCAGACGCGGATCAGCGAACCAGTCACGATAACTCAGCTGAGCGGCAACCACCTCTCCATCCGGGCGATATTCCGCATCGAAGGCGGGTGCAGTGGCCGCGTCCGGACGCACATGCTCGGGCGCCATGCTCGCGCAGCCGACCAGTCCTGTGGAAAGGAGTGCCAAGGCCATGAGGCGTTTCATTAGGCTTGCCCCCCTTCGTTTTGCGGGCCCGGCCTGGTTTCCACCGTATCGTCCATATGCCCGGCGGCATGCGGTTGTTTGCGGCTGATGTTCCTTCGCACCAGCAGGTACAGCATCGGGATCATGAAGATGCCGAGCACGGTGGCTGCGACCATACCGCCCATGACGCCGGTGCCGACCGCGATGCGGCTTGCTGCACCCGCTCCGCTGGCAAGAACCAGCGGGACCATGCCCATGGTAAAGGCAAGTGAGGTCATGATGATCGGGCGAAGCCGCAGGCGCGCGGCGGCCTTCACCGCCTCGATCCGGCTAAGACCGCGTTCCTCCTCCTCGATCGCAAACTCGATAATCAGGATCGCGTTCTTGGCGGCAAGACCAATGATGGTGATGAGACCGACGTTGAAATACACGTCTGCCGACAGGCCCCGCAACATCGAGAACAGCACCGCTCCCAGCACGCCCATGGGAACGATCAACAGCACCGCCAGCGGCACCGCCCAGCTTTCGTAAAGCGCGGCAAGCACCAGGAAAACGATCACCACCGACAGGCCGAGAAGCAGGCCTATCTGGCCTCCGGCCTGCTTCTCCTCGTAGGAAATGCCCGTCCATTCGTAGCCGATGCCCTGCGGCAACTGGCCCGCGAACTGCTCCATCGCGGCGAGCGCGGCACCCGAGGACTGTCCTGGCGCGGCCATGCCCGAAAGGGTCATCGCGGGATAACCGTTGTAACGCGAGAGGCTGGCAGGTGCGGCCGACCATTCGGCGCTGGCGAATGCGCTGAACGGCACAAGCTCGCCTTGCGCATTGGGAACGCGGACCGCCAGCACGTCCTCGGGCGTCATGCGATAGGGTGCATCCGCCTGCACCAGCACCTGCAAGACCCGGCCCTGCCGGCTGAAGTCGTTGGCATAGGCAGACCCGAAGGTGATGGAAAGTGCGGCATTGACGTCGGCCAGCGATAAGCCGAGCGCGCGGGCCTGCACCCGGTCGATGTCTATCTCGACCTCAGGGCTCGGCCCCTGGTCCTCGGGGCGGAGATTGGCGATGACTTCACTTTGCATGGCCATCCCCAGCAACTGATCGCGAGCTGCAGTCAGCGCATCGCGCCCAACGCCGCCTCGGTCCTGCAATTTGAGCGTGAAGCCGCTGGCCTGGCCAAGCGACGAAATCGCTGGCGGCTGAATCACGAAGGCAATCGCGCCGTCAATCTGGCTGAACGCGCCCGTCGCCTGCTCGAGGATCGCCGATGCACTGCTATCAGCACCGCTTCGCTCTTCCCACGGGATGAAACTGGAGAACATCAGCGCATTGTTCTGGCCCTGGCCAAAAAAACTGAATCCGCGGACGACGATGACATTCGCAACCTCTTCGCGCTCCTTCCAGAACTCCTCAATCGGTCGCAGCGCCTCGTCGGTGCGTTCCTGCGTGGCACCCGCAGGAGCCTGTACAGCGGTAACCAGAAAGCCCTGGTCCTCTGTCGGCAGGAAAGCGGAGGGCATTCGCGTAAAGAGCAGCGCGGTAACCAGGCCAAGCGCCAGAAATACGGCAAAGGCCCGCCATGGGCGCGACAGAATGCGGTCATTAGCGCGGCCGTATTTCTGCTCCATCCGCGCAAACCAGCGATTAAACCTGGCGAAAATGCGTGCAGAGACGTTACGCACCCGCGCCCAGCGCCCGCGCCAGCCCGGTTGCGCTGCGAATTCTGCGTCCGTCTGCGGCTCGGCGGAATGATCGTGATCCTTGTCGATCGGCTTCAGAAAAGTCGCGCACAGAGCCGGAGTCAGCGACAGGGCGAGGAAAGCGGAGAAGAAGATGGAGATCGCCAGCGTGACGGAGAACTGGCGATAGATGCCGCCCGTCGATCCGGGAAAGAACGCCATGGGCACGAACACCGCGACGAGAACAAGCGTGATGCCGATGATGGCGCCGGTGATCTGGCCCATCGCCTTGCGGGTGGCCGCTACGGGCGGGAGCCCTTCCTCGCGCATGATCCGCTCGACATTCTCGATCACCACGATCGCGTCGTCGACCAGAATGCCGATTGCCAGCACCATGGCGAAAAGCGACAGGACGTTGATCGTAAAGCCGAGCAGCCAGAGGCCGAGGCATGCACCTGCAAGCGCAATGGGCACGACCAGCGTCGGGATCAGCGTCGCGCGCCAGTTCTGCAGGAACACGAACATGACGAGGAAGACGAGAACCATTGCCTCAACCAAGGTCTTGACCACTTCCTCCACGGAAGATTGGACAAAGGGCGTGGTGTCGTAGGGGATAGACCATGCGACATCGCCCGGCAGCCCGGGGGCGATCTCTTCCAGCCGTTCCTTCACGCCTTCGGCCGTCGCCAGCGCATTGGCGCCGGTTGCGAGCTGGATTGCCATACCCGCCATCGGTTGACCATTGAGCGTCGTGGAGGTGGCGTAGCTCTGCGCCCCGATTTCAACCCGTGCGACCTCGCCAAGGCGCACCACTGCCGCCCCGCTATCGGCACGCAGGATAATGTTCTCGAATTCCTCGGCAGTCGAGAAACGCCCTTCGGTCGAGATCGTGGCCGTAATCTGCTGCCCTTCGTCCAACGGCAATGCACCTATCGAACCGCCCGCAGTCTGCGCATTCTGTTCACGGATTGCCGCGAGTACCGCACCGGGCGACAGCCTGTAGGATGCCAGCGCATCGGGATCGAGCCAGATGCGCATCGCATATTGCGACCCGAAGAGCCGGATATCGCCTACCCCGTTTACCCGGCGCAGCTCGTCCACCACCTGTGTGGCGGCGACATTGCCAAGATCGGTGTTGCTGAGCGCTCTGCTATCCGAGGTCAAAGCAACGATCAGGAGAAATCCGGAATTGGCCTGCCGCACCGTGATGCCCTGACGGCGCACCTCTTCGGGCAGCCGGGCCTCCACCGTGCTCAGTCGGTTCTGGACTTCGGTCTGCGCGACATTGATGTCGGTCCCGGCCTCGAAAGTCAGCGTGATACTGGCCGTGCCGTTCGAAAGGCTTGACGAGGACATGTAGAGGAAGCCGTCCACGCCATTGAGCTGCTGCTCGATCACCTGCGTGACGTTTTCTTCCAGTGTCCCGGCATCGGCGCCGGGGTAGACGACGCTGACGGTCAATGATGGCGGGGCGACTTCTGGATACTGCTCGATCGGCAGGGCGCGCAGGGCCAGGAAGCCCGCCAGCAGGATGCCGAGCGAAACAACCCAGGCAAAAATGGGACGGTCGATGAAAAAGGGAGCCATGACTTACTCCGCTCCGGTTGAGCGGGCGGCGGAATTGCCGGGCGGCCTGGCAGGCGACTTCTGAGCGGGTCCGCGGCCGGACGAGGTGTTGGCAATCGTCACAGGTGCGCCGGGGCGGATTTTCTGCAGGTTGCTGACTATCACCACGTCGCCGGGCTGCAGCCCGCTTTCGACGATCCAGCGACCATCGATCATTGCGCCCAGCTGGATCGGGCGCACCGCGGCCTGACTATTGCTGTCGATGACGAACACCGATCCGCCGTTCTCGGTAAGCGACACCGCTCGCTGCGGAACCATGATGCCGTTCTGGATCGCGCCCGCATAGATCTGTGCGCGGACAAACTCGCCCGGCAGCAGCAGTCCCTCCGGGTTGGGAAATTCGGCTCGCAGTCCCACCGTCCCGGTCTGCTGATCCACCGAGAAGGCAAGAAAATCGATGTAGCCGGGCACCGGATATTCCGTCCCGTCGGTAAAGGTCAGACGCACTTCCACCTGGGCGTTTTCGTCAAGGTCGATTTCGCCGGCCGTAATCGCGCGGCGAAGTCTCAACACTTCGCTCGCGGCCTGGGCAAAGCTGACATAGACCGGCGAAATCTGCTCGATCCGGGTCATCAGCGTGCCTTCGGCCTGGCTGACCAGAGCCCCTTCTGTCACCTGCGCACGGCCCACCCTTCCGGAAATCGGCGCGCGTACAGTGGTATAGCCGAGCTGCAGCGACGCGGCATCGACCTGCGCGCGAATCTGCGCGACATTGGCTTCGGCCTCACGCGCGGCAGCAAGCGCTGCGTCGTATTCCTGACCGCTGATCGCGTTTTCGTCCACCAGCGGGCGATAGCGCTGGACAACTGCGCGCGCATTTGCGGCGGTTGCTTGCGCGCGGGTCAGCGCGGCCTGCGTCTGGGCATAGCTCGCGCGCAGTTCGCGCGGATCGATCCGGAACAGCGGCTGGCCTGCACGGACATCGGTCCCTTCCTCGTAAAGGCGTGCCTGCACAATACCGGTCACCCGCGCCCGCACCTCGGCCGAGCGCACCGGTTCGACTCGTCCAGGCAGCGCGATGACGTTGGGCACCGACTGGGTTGCCACTTCGACAACCTCGACCGGTACCGCCTGTGGCTCGGGCGGTGACTCCGCACCCGAACACGCAGACACGAAGAGGCAGGCGACCAGACCAGCAAAAATGCGTTTCATCAGGGAATGGCTCTCATTCAGATTTTGTGCAGGTGCGAAGGTGTAATAGTAATTACACCATTGCCTTGCAAGCCACTTTTGTAGAGTTTTGCAAATAATGACCGAAGTTTCCGAATTCTGCCGCCTGGATCGCCGCAAGAGGGCCGTCGTCGAAGCCGCGCGAGCCCTTTTCATAGAACAGGGGTTCGAACGCACGACCCTTGGCGACATTGTCGACCGAGCCGGAGGTTCGCTTGCGACCGTCTACAAGGTTTTTGGCAACAAGGACGGCCTGCTCGAAGCCGTGGTCTTCGAAAAAGCGGTCTCGGGCGCCGATATTATCGAGCGGTCCGTAGCCGGGGGCAGTTCACCTGCGCAGATCCTGCATCGGATATCCGAAGGTGTGCGCGCCTACTTCCTCGATCCCGAAGTTGTCGCACTGGTGCGGATCGTGATCGGCCGCAGTATCAACGACCGCGATTTTGCCCGCCGTTTCTTCGAGAAGACCGCCACCAGAACCCAAAGTGCGCTCACTACCGTATTCTCCGACTGGCAAGCGCAGGGCGTGACCATGGACGGAGAACCGGAAGCTCTGGCCGAGATTTTCCTCGACCTGATCGTGAGTGACCTGCACGCCGAAGCAATTTCGCACGGCGTGGGACTGCGGCATTCCAGCGCCCGCCTGAGGGCACGCACAGAGTTTTTCCTGACCGGCGCCAAGATTGCGGATCGCTGACAGGAGCGATCGGTAGTCCGCCTGGTCATTATCCGAGACGCGGCACCTGGGTATCCGGGTTATTTATGGAACGAGTCGCCTTGAAAACGCGGCTAACTCAGACGCGCTACCATCTGTAGCTAGTAGCCGTCAGCGTCGGTCAGAGCTTCAATTCTCCCCGCGAAGCGATCGTGCGCCTTCTTCAATGAAAATACGACCGGCGATTTCCAGGATCTGTGCCTTGCGCGCTGCCAAGGGAAGTCGCACCGGTAAGGGCTTTTTCGCCGCAATTTTTAGAAAGCGCCATTGGAGCCAAATCCGGCAAGAGAACCTTGAGTGCGGTGCATTTGGCGTCAGACATTCGCCAATAGTTGCGCTTGCCCCGTGATACTTGCAATCGATCAAAAAGCTTCGCAACACTGCTTGCCGTCAGGCCTCGCGAAAGTCACATGCAGCGGCCTTTGACAGGCGATACTTCTGGCGTGCGACACGCCAATCGACGAAAGTTTTAGCGGCCCACGGTGTAACCGTAAGCAAAAACGGAATTTCCGGACATATTCAATCTCGACCGCGTCAAAACGCGCAATCACGGGTGGTTTACCGCCTGTTCTCTCGCTATGACCCTGATTCGATAGCTCCGGACACAATCACCGGAGCCCCCGCCTTGAAGCGGCTATTCTTAGGGAGCACGCCATGCCACTCGTCAATATGAAACCACTGCTGCGGCACGCGATGGAGAATGGCTATGCCGTGGCCGCGTTCAACCTGGTGGATTACAACACCACCAAGGGTATGGTCGAGGCTGCCAAGGAGCTGAATGCTCCGGTTATCTGTCAGACATCGTCCAAGACCATCGACTATTACAGCCACGAGGAAATCGTTTCCTGGGTGCGCACGGCGGCAGCCGATTCTTCCGTGCCGGTGGTGCTGCACCTCGATCACTGCAAGGATATTGCCATGATCGAGAAATGCGCGGCTACCGGATGGACATCCATCATGATCGACGCATCCGAATTTCCGTTCGAAGAGAACCTGGAAATGTCGAAGCGCGTGCGCGACATTGCCGAAAAATACGGCGTGGGTATGGAGGCCGAACTGGGCCAGATCATGGGCGTGGAAGACGATATGGTGGTGGCAGAGGAAGACAGTGTCCTGACCGATCCCGAAGACGCCCGCAAATTCTGCGACGCGCTGGACCTGTCCGCCTTCGCCTGCGCGGTCGGCACCGCACACGGCTTCTACAAGGGTGAACCAAAGGTCGATTTCGCGAGGATCAAGGCCATTAACGAGGCCACGCGAACGCCGATGGCTTTGCACGGCGGCACCGGCCTTTCGGATGAGACGTTTGCCAAGGCGATCGCCCGCGGCAGTGCCAAGGTGAACATTTCGACCAATCTGAAGCACGTATTCGTCGAGAGCTTCGAGGCGTATCGCAAGGCGAACCCCGACGATTACGAGCCGCTGCGCGTTATCGATGCGCAATATCAGGCCTGCAAGGATCTGTTCTCCGGCTTTATCGAGAAGTTTGGCGGCAAGGGCCAGGGCAGCAAGTTCCTCGCCACGCAGAAAGAGAGCGCCTGATGCTGAAGGCGCTGATTTTCGATTGCGACGGCGTGCTGGTGGATACGGAGCGTGATGCGCACCGCGTCGGCTTCAATCAGGCTTTCACCAAATTCGGTATCGATGCCGAGTGGAGCGTCGAACGCTATGCCGATCTGCTGAAGGTAGCGGGCGGCAAGGAACGGATGCGCACCTATTTCGACGAGGACGGCTGGCCCGACGCCCTGGTTGAAAAGCACGGCGGCGGCGACGCGGGCAAGGATGCGCTGATCAAGGCGCTGCACAAGTACAAGACCGATCAGGTTAGCCAGATCGTGAGCGACCTGCCGCTGCGCCCCGGCGTGCTGCGTATCGTGGATGAAGCCATTGCCAGCGATGTGCGGCTTGGCGTGTGCACCACGTCCAACCCGAAGTTCATCGATGCCGTGCTCGATCTGATGGGGCCGGAGCGCAAGGCGAAGTTCGAATTCGTCCATGCCGGCGATGTCGTCAGCAAGAAGAAGCCCGATCCCGAAATCTACATGCTGGCGCAGCAATCGCTGGGCCTGCCGCAATCGGAATGCGTGGTGGTTGAGGACAGCCGCAACGGTCTGCTTGCCGCCACCGGCGCTGGCTACCCCACGCTAATCACCACCAGCACCTATACGGTGGACGAGGATTTCAGCGAAGCAGCGCGCATCGTGCCCGAACTGGGCGATGCGCCGAACCCTGCGGTCACACTGGCGGATCTTTCCGCGCTGACCGACGAGGGTTCAAACCATTAAAACTGGCCAATACACGGGAGAGACAACGACAATGGCGACCATATCGCTAGACACCATCGAGAAGGGTATCGACACCACCGCCGACACGGTGATCCGCAACGAGCACTATTTCGCGGACCTTGACGGGCTTGCCGGAGACGGTGATTTCGGCACCTCGCTGGCCACCGGGTTCAAGGTCATCAAGAAAGACCTGCCCGACCTCGAGAAGCCTGATATTGGCGCGATGCTGCTGAAAATCTCGATGATCGTATCAAAGCATATCGGCGGATCGTCCGGCCCTATCTGGGGCACCGGCTTCATGAAGGCTGCCCTGCCCTCCAAGGGCAAGACAGAAGTCTCGCTGACGGAATTTGCCGCGATGATCGGCAATGCGGTGGATGGCATCATGGCGCGCGGCGGCGCAAAGCTGGGCGACAAGACCTTGCTGGACGCGCTGATCCCCGTGTCCGACAAGCTGAAAGATCACGCTGCAAGCGGCACGGAAGATCTGGGCGCTGTGCTGCGCGATTGCGCAGAGATTGCGGATAACGCCGTGGACGAAACACGCAAGCTGGTGGCGCATCGCGGCCGTGCCAGCCAAGTGGGTGAACGCAGCGCCGACACCCCCGATCCCGGCATCGTGGCCATCGCTACCATCCTGGCAGACTGGTGCACTGCCAACGGCATTGATTACACACCAAAGGCTGCCGAAGTTACGAAGGCCAAGGCCTGAATCACGACTTAAGTACGGAGAGGAAATCCATGAAGAAGTTCGTCAACAAAGCCGAAGATTTCGTGCCAGAATTCATGGCCGGGGTATTGGCCGCCAACGCAGATCTGCTGGAAGGTGATCTGGAATTCCAGATGGTGAAGCGTAAGGATCGCCCCGTCGATAACAAGGTTTCCATCGTGCAGGGCTCCGGTTCTGGCCACGAGCCAGCGCATGTCATGGCTGTGGGCCCCGGTATGCTGGACGGCGCCTGCCAGGGCCCCGTTTTCGCGGCACCTCCGGTCGATGCCTGCTATGAAACGATCAAGGCTCTTGCCACCCCTGCAGGCGTTCTGGTGCTGGTAAACAATTATCAGGGCGATCGCATGGCGTGGGATACCGCTGTGGAACTGGCCCAGGCAGAAGACATCAAGGTTGAGCAGTTCTGGATTAACGATGATGTGGCCGTGAAGGATTCACTCTACACCGTGGGTCGCCGCGGCGTGGCCGGAAACTTTTTCGTGATGAAGGCCTGCGGGGCTGCCGCCGAAGAAGGCAAGTCACTGGAAGACGTCATGGCCGTCGCTGAAAAGGTGAACAACAATGTGCGCACCATGGGCGTGGCTCTCACCAGTTGCATTCCGCCTGCCAAAGGCACGCCGATCTTTGAAATCGCCGATGACGAGATGGAAGTCGGCGTCGGCATTCATGGCGAACCAGGGCGCGAGCGTGCCAAAATCAGCACCGCCGACGAAATCACCAAGACACTGTTCGATGCCGTTGCAGAGGACCTGCCCTTCAACAAGGGAGATCGTGTGGCGCTGATGGTGAACGGTCTTGGTGGCACTCCGCCAGCCGAGCTTTACGTCGTTTACAACAAGGCTGCCCAGCTTTGCGAAGAACGCGGGCTTACCGTAGCACGCAACTATGTGGGTGAGTATTGTACCTCGCTGGAAATGGTCGGCGCAAGTATCACCATGTTAAAGCTGGATGACGAACTGGAGACGTATCTTGCCGCTCCAGCAGAAACGGCCACCCGAATCTTCTGATACAAATAAGCCTTTCGGCGCAACAAACGCCCGGTTCCTTTTGGGAGCCGGGCGTTTTCTTTCGTCCAGGAATTCTTCGGAACATTGATGGCCGCCATCCCTTATTTTGGTATGAGGAATAACAATAACAACGCCGACCAGAACCCCGCACAAGAGCATACCCTGCCCAGCCGCCGCGAGAGGCTAGGCATGCTGATGCGTTTGAAATCACAGCGCCGCATGGCCTTTGCTGGCACGGGATTGTTCGCCGCAGTTGCCCTCGCACTTGGCGGGATGATGGTTCAGGACAACACCACCCCCGATATGGTGAAACTGGGCAAGGGAACGGCCAGCGTTGAAACGATGCAGGTTTCGCAGATCGAGCCGGTGATGAAAACGCCATCGCCCCGCGAAAGCGCTATCGGAGACGGGGAAGCCAGCTTCTACGGGACGGAACTCGCCGGAAACCGCACGGCCAATGGCGAGGCATTCGACCCTTATCAATTAACCGCAGCACATCGCACCCTGCCACTGGGCAGCGAAGTGCGCGTTACAAACCCGCGCAACGATGCAAGCGTTATCGTACGCATTAATGATCGCGGTCCCTATCACGGCAATCGCGTGATTGATCTCAGCTATGCAGCGGCGCAGGAAATCGGCCTGATCCGTTCAGGAACTGGCCGGGTCAACCTGGCGCTTCTCGTCACCTGATAAGGATCATCGCCCGGCGTCCCTTGCGGTGTTAATATCCACTGCCTTGGGGCTTTTGGCAAACAGCGCAGTGTAAGGATCGTCACCGGTCTCCATTGTATGG
>JBASBA010000117.1:0-1544 GCA_049650885.1 Alteraurantiacibacter sp.
GCCCAGACGTTGCCTGTCAGCGCCGCGATACAGCATTTCGGCCATCGCGCCGCTATTGGCCACCGTGCCGATCGCCACGTCGCCGAGGGGGATGCGCATTTCCGCCCCTTCGCCTGTGCGGTTACGGTTGTGCAGCGCGGACAGCAGGGAAAAGGCGGTATAGGCGCCGGTGATGAAATCCCATGCGGGCAGCAACTGGTTGACCGGCGGCGCGTCGTCCCGGTCCCATTCCTCTGGCCCGGTCATCAACGGATATCCGCTGGCGGCATTGACGGTAAAATCCATGGCCTGGCGACCGTCGCCCCACCCCATGATGCGTATGGTGATCATGTCATCGCGTTTGGCGGCCAGTGCATCATGCGCCAGAAAGCTTTGTTCCGGCACATTGGTGATAAGCTGACCGGTCGTGGCCGCCAGTTCGCGCACCAGTTCGCGCCCTTCTTCGTGGCGCATGTCCAACGCGACGCTTTTCTTCGCGCGGTTCAGGTTTTCCCAGCTGAGCGATCGCCCTTCCTCGGTCAGCTGATAACGGTCGTAATCCAGCCCGCCGCCGATCTGGTCGACGCGGATGATTTCGGCCCCCATCTGCGCGCAATAGAGGCCCGCCGTGGGCGAGGCGACGAAGCTGGAAACCTCGATGACGGAAAGATCGGACAGAAGATCGTACATTTACGCCGCCGGAACGCTCAGGCCGCCGCCCCGGCCGCGAATTCGCGAAGCATGTTCTTGGCGATCACCAATTGCAGGATTTGCGTGGTGCCTTCGTAGATCGTGTAGATCCGGCTGTCGCGATAGACCCGGTCCGCTTCGTAGTCCGCCAGATAGCCCGCACCGCCATGGATCTGCACGCAGCGATCCGCCACCCGGTTGCACATTTCGGATGCGAACATCTTCGCACTGGCCGCTTCGATGATCGCTTTGCCGTCATTGGCCTTTTCGCTGGCATCGCGCAGCATGCATTCGCCAGCGTAGATTTCGGCGCGGCTGTCGGCCAGCATCGCCTGGATCAGCTGTAAGTTCGAAATGGATTCGCCGAAAGCCTTGCGCTCCGTCGTGTATTTCAGTGCGGTATCGAGAATGCGCTTGGCATAGCCGCAGCTCGCCGCGGCAACCGAAAGCCGTCCATTGTCCAAGCTCTGCATCGCGGTGGCGAAACCCTGCCCCTCCTCGCCGCCGAGCAAGGCTTCGCCCGGCACCTTCACATCGTCGAAATAGATGTCGGCGATGTGGCTCCCGGCCTGGCCCATCTTGCGGTCCGGCTTGCCAACCGTGATGCCGTCGGTTTCCATGTCGACCAGAAACGCGCTGACATGGCCGTTGCGCGGCAATGCCTCGTCGTTGGTGCGGGCCATGATAAGGCCCAGCTTGGCGTGCGGTGCGTTGGTGATGTACCGCTTGGACCCGTTGAGGATATAACCCCCGGAATTGGAAGAATCGTCTTTCTTGGCGGACGTGGCCATGGCGGCGCTGTCCGATCCGCTGCCGGGTTCCGTCAGGCCGAAACAGGCGATTTCACCGGCGGCTAGGCGCGGCAGCCATTCCTG
>JBASBA010000118.1:0-1738 GCA_049650885.1 Alteraurantiacibacter sp.
GACCGAAGACGGTCCGCGTCCGGCTCATATCAAGGACCGGGTGCGTGCACTCGGCCCCACCATTCGCCCCGATCTCGCCGTTCCTGCGGCAGACAAGATGGGCTGGGACTGGGTAATCTGACATGTATCAATATGACCAATACGACCAGGCAATGGTTGATGCCCGTGTCGAGGAATTTCGCGACCAGTGCCGCCGCCGCATCGAAGGCACGCTGACTGAAGACCAGTTCAAGCCGCTACGGCTGCAGAACGGCCTTTACCTTCAGCTGCACGCCTACATGCTGCGCGTTGCCGTCCCTTATGGCACTTTGTCCGGCCAGCAGATGCACACGCTGGCCGACATCGCGGATAAATACGATCGCGGTTATGGGCATTTCACCACGCGGCAGAACATCCAGTATAACTGGATCAAACTGGAAGATTGCGGAGACATCCTGGCCGATCTCGCCAAGGTGGAGATGCACGCCATCCAGACCAGCGGCAATTGCATCCGCAACATCAGTTCGGATCAGTATGCCGGTGCCGCAGCCGATGAGGTGGTGGACCCCAGGCCCTATGCAGAACTGCTGCGCCAGTGGTCCAGCTTCCACCCTGAATTCGCCTACCTGCCGCGCAAGTTCAAGTTCTGCGTCATCGCGTCGGAAAAGGACCGCGCGGCCATGCGGCTGCACGATATCGGCATCAATATCGTGAAGAATGACGAGGGCATGCTGGGCGCAGCTTTCTACGTGGGTGGCGGCATGGGCCGGACCCCGATGATCTCTCCGCTGATCCGCGAATTCGTTCCGCTGGATCAGATGGTGACCTATGCTGAGGCGTGTCTGCGCGTTTACAACCAGCACGGCCGGCGCGACAACAAGTACAAGGCCCGCATCAAAATCCTCGTGCACGAAATCGGCGCGGAGGAATACACGCGCCAGGTGGAGGAGGAGTTCGCTCACCTGCTGGAACAGGACATCGAGCCACCCACCGCCGAGCTGGAGCGTATTCGCAGCTTTTTCCAGCCGCCGCAATTCGGCGCGTGCCTTACCGAGAAGGCTGACCGGTCCGATCCCGACTTTGCACTGTGGATTGATCGCAACTGCTCTGCCCACAAGGCAGCAGGCTATGTCTCTGCGGCCATCAGCCTGAAACCCGTCGGCGGCATCCCCGGCGATGCCACTGCCGAACAGATGCATTTGATGGCGGAGCTGGCGAAGGAATACAGCTTTGACGAATGCCGCGTTACCCATGCGCAGAACATCATCCTGCCGCATGTGGAAATCGGCCGTTTGTACGAGTTGTGGCAGAAGCTGGACGAAGCAGGGCTTGGCACAGCCAACCTGGATAACATCGGCGATATAATCGCCTGCCCCGGCCTGGATTATTGCAGCCTTGCCAATGCCCGCTCGATCCCGGTCTCGCAGAAGATCTCCGAACGGTTTGCCGCCAACGGCAAGGGAGAATTGCTGGGTGAGCTGAAGCTGAAGATTTCCGGCTGCATCAACGCCTGCGGCCACCACCATGCGGGCCACATCGGCATCCTTGGCGTGGATCGTAAAGGCGTCGAGAACTACCAGTTGCTGCTTGGCGGAAGCGAGGCAGAAGATGTTTCACTGGCCAAGATCACCGGCCCCGGTTTCAACGAAGACGGCATTGTCGATGCGGTGGAAACCGTAGCCGACGTTTATCTTGCGCGTCGGGAGGACGGGGACCGTTTTCTCGATACCTATCGCCGTCTGGGAATGGATACTTTCAA
>JBASBA010000119.1:0-1625 GCA_049650885.1 Alteraurantiacibacter sp.
CGGCGGTGGTGGATTTGCCGGTGCCACCCTTTTCATTGGCGAACACGATACGATGCGGGGTTGTCACAGGCGGTCTTTCTCTCAACTGTCCGGGGCGCTAGGCCGTGAGGCCACAGTCTATCGGAGCGCCGCCCCCATGCAAACCGTCACCACCCTTCCCAACCTTCGCCAAGCTGTGGATGAAATCCGCAAATCCGGCACCATCGCACTCGTTCCCACCATGGGCGCGCTGCACGAAGGCCATCTGACACTGGTGAGTGAGGCCGCAGACATGGCCGAAAATGTGGTGGTTTCGATTTTCGTGAACCCCCGCCAGTTCGGAGAAGGGGAAGACCTGGACGCCTACCCCCGCCAACTGGCCGAAGATTCGGCAAAACTGGAGGCCGCGGGTGTGGCGCTGCTATGGGCACCGGACGCGCCCACCATGTACCCGCCCGGCTACGCCACCAATATCTGCGTCAGCGGCGTGAGCGACGGATTATGCGGAGCGGACAGGCCCGGCCATTTTGACGGGGTTGCCACGGTGGTGTGCAAACTGTTCAATCAGGTTGGACCCGACATGGCCCTGTTTGGTGAGAAGGACTGGCAACAGCTTGCCGTGATCCGGCGCATGGCCCGCGATCTGGACCTTGCGCACCCGCATGCCGATGCCATCCACGGCGCGGCTATCGTGCGCGATGCGGATGGTTTGGCCATGAGCAGCCGCAACGCATATCTGTCAGCCGATCATCGCGCCGCCGCAGCCACGCTGCCGCGCGCCATGGACGAGGCGATTGCCCGAATACGCGATGGGCAGGAGGTGCCTGCCACGCTGGCCATGCTGGAAGACGAACTGCTTGGCGCAGGTTTTTCCGGGGTCGATTACGCAGAGCTACGCGATGCGGACAGTATTGCCCTGCTAAATACCGACAACGGCAACGCCCGCCTCTTCGTCGCGGCACGTATTGGTGGAACGCGCCTGATCGACAACACCCCTGTATCGCAAAATTAGCTGATCTGACAGGTCTGGAGGAATGGAGCGGGTAGCGGGAATCGAACCCGCATAACCAGCTTGGAAGGCTGGGGCTTTACCACTAAGCTATACCCGCCCGCTCGGTCCACGCCGATGCCACCGGAAAGGGGCTTTCGTCAAGCGTCCTGATCGCTCTCGGCATTTTCATCATCGGTATCGACTGTCTCTGCTTCTGGCGGAGCGATGCGGATTTCCACGCGGCGGTTGGACCGTCGCCCCTCCTCATTTGCGGTGCCATCGGGCAAGGCATTGGGTGCAATGGGATTTTGTTCGCCAAAAGCAATCACCTCGATCCGATCATCGTCCACGCCACGCTCCACCAGCCATGCCGCTACGGCCTCGGCGCGGGCGCGCGATGCCCGCATATTGGCCTGATCGTTTCCGCCGGAATCGGTGTGACCGGCCAATATGACAGGCCAGTCCTCGTCGATAGCGCGCTGTTTCATAACGCCCACCAGACGCCGCTCGACAGTCGCGGAGATATCGGAACCGTTGGGAAACGGCAGAACCAGCTCCACCGGCTTTACCGGCACTTCCGCATCCTGCGTGTCGGGCGAGGCATCGTCGCGAATGATGGATGCCACCGGCGGCGCAGAGTCAGTCGGTGCAGGAG
>JBASBA010000120.1:0-2674 GCA_049650885.1 Alteraurantiacibacter sp.
CATCAAATTTAAATGCTTACGCCCACAATAAAAATATTATTAATTGCATGTCTTATGTTTTTAGCCTTAAGGTGTAATAAATCTCAGAAATATCATGAGGAGAAACAACTCAATTATTCTTTAGTAGATGGTATAGTTGTATACTATGGTCAGCATCCTATATACAATAATGTTCCTTTAAGTCCTATATTCATAATCTTTCCTGATGGTTTTGAGTCTCTGAATGCGGACATAGAATGCAAAAGTTTAGAAGCAATTCCAATAACTTTAGATTATTGTAAAATAGCAAATGAAAGATTCAAACCCGTCAATAAGTCAAGGCCTTACGACTTTTGGTGTTCTGCTAACGTAATGCTACCGTCCAAATATTTGAGAGAATGCACCAATAACATTAATTCTGAAATAGATAGAAGAGTCATTGTTGAGGAAGGAAATTGGACGTATAAGCTATGCATAACTTTATCTGATTGCCAGCTCGATGGCAAGAGTTTAGAATTTAGCAATATATAATCTCTTGTGAAAGTCATTATTACCACGAAAAATTTTTAATTACTCTTTTTATTAAAATAGAAATGAAAGGAATAGATAAGAAAATTATAAAACAAAGAACTGGACCCAACACAGCCTACCGCGTCAAGCCACCAGTTACGCTTTGAGGTGCTATCAATGTTTAGAATTGGCTGGAAAGAAGGCTGCGACCCGCAAAGGTTGTTGGTAAAGGTGGCCTGCGGGTAGGCCCCCGTTCGCTGCAATAAACTCACATAAATACAAAAAATGAAGACAGTAGGAGCAATATTAGTGCTAGTGATCATCTGTAGCTGCAAAGATAAGATTGAGGATCAAGGAAGTCAGTTTAGAAATCCAATAACTGCTGACTCTCTAACTCTTGAGGACTTCCCCAAGGGAATACCAGTTTATGAGCCTATGTTCTCTAAAGAAATAGCTGATAAGGTAGAACGTAAAGAGCTAAGAAAATCTATGAGCTATCACCACCTCCTTCAAATCGGTCAATACAAAAAAGTAAATCTAGAAACTGAGTTGGAATTGGATTGGGGTTTAAGTGTAGAGGATGAACAAGAGATAAAGAACCTCAAGAATTACCATTTAGTCGATGCGGAAAAATACATCTTAAAACAAAGTAAATTCCATCGACTAATAATTATTGCTGAAGCTCACACGAAGCCGGAGCACAGAGTATTTACACGTTGCTTATTGGAAAACCTTTACAACAGCGGCTATCGCCATTTAGGCCTAGAAAATATTCTTCCACTACATGGAGATCCAGCAGGGAAATCAATGGATTCTTTATTAAATACTCGAGGGTATCCTACTATGACAGCCTTCTCGGGCATCTATACTAGCGAGCCAGAATATAGTAATCTGATAAGAGAAGCTACGGATTTAGGATTTAAAATCTTCAGCTATGAAAGGAACGGAAGTTCGAATAGTGAGAGGGACACCCAACAGGCAGAGCGAATCATAGAATACATGAAGACTATTCCAGCGGACGAAAAAGTTATTTGTCACGGAGGATGGTATCATGCTTTTGAAACAAAAATACCAAAAGATAGAGAGGGAAACTACTGGATGGCTTATGAATATAAGCGGATGTCAGGAGATGACCCATTTACCATTTACCAAGATGCTATGAATGATAAGATTGCATCGAATCAGCAGTCAAGTCCACATTACGAAGTGCTTAGAGATAGTATAGTAGATTTAGCTAAGCCTTCCGTACTCGTCGACAATACCAATAGATCTTGGCAAGGGCCTGGCGATACCATTCCATTTGACGTATTGACTATTCAGCCACCTTTAGATTATGACAAAGATGTACCCTGGAATAATTGGGATTGTTTTTCGTGTAGTACCGATGAAATATCTTTCATTCCTTTGGAAGTAGTGCCTGAAATTAAGGCTAGAACAAATTACATACTTGAGATTCGAAGAGCTTATGAAAGCGAATTAGCGACTCCAGTATATGTGAGAGAAGTTGTAGATATCACTCAACCTATTACTATAACAAATTGCATAGGTGACTATAAGGTGAGATTTCGCACAATAGATGGAAATGAATACATCGCTGAGGTAAGAATATAAATGCAGCGAACACCGCCTACCACGTACAGCCGCCGGTTGAGCTTATCGGGGCTATCGTTGCTTTAGAAGAAGCCGTGATGAACGTCGGCACCCGGAATGTGTGCTGGTAAAGGCGGCCGTCGGGTAGGCACCCGTTCTCTGCAAGCCATTTTTGTTTATCATTAGGCCAGACAGAGAACACCGCGCCACCGTCCATGCGGCCGTGGCGGTAAGGGATAGCTGGCTAGTTGTCGGGCCGCCAGTCCAGCGAAGCTCTCTATGGGCCAAAAACCTCCGCAGGCTCCGGGTTTTGGCCCATGTTCGCAATCGCTGGAAAGGCTGCGCTGTTCAGATAAGGTGATACTTTGTTCTCACCGATCGCCGCACAGGCGTTGGCGCAACCGTTCGGCGAAACAAACACCAATCAACCAGTACAATTATTGTATCCTTGCAATTATTTGTAATTTTAAGATCCAACTGGCAACTTCATCAAGGTGTATATTCAATTCATATTGCCTCAACTGATATTAGATCAGAAAATATTTGAATTGATCTTCGCTTTGACAACACGAATATTACATGAAGAGTATTAAGA
>JBASBA010000121.1:0-4092 GCA_049650885.1 Alteraurantiacibacter sp.
GAGCCAATCAGAGCTCGCAGACCCTCGGCGGCAGCGCTGAGAATCTGGCGCGCAGCACAGCCACTGCGCGCCAGTCCAGCGAAGAGCTACCTTGAGAGCCGCGGCATCCTCGCTGCATCTTCGGCGCTCCGCTTCCATCCGCGAACGCCCTTGGGCCCGAAAGGACGCACCCGCTTTCTGCCAGCCATGATTGCGGCTGTCAGCCTCGACGAGGGGCCTGTCGCCATCCACCGCACGTTCTTGTCGACCGAGGCCTCGACCAAGGCTGGCTTCGACAAGCCAAAGCGCGCGCTTGGCTTGCTCGGTGAAGCTGCTGTCCGTCTCTTTGCTCCGGCTTCCGGGAAGCTCGGCCTCGCCGAGGGGATCGAGAGCGCGATGTCAGCCTATGCGCTCACCGGCATTCCTGTCTGGGCGACGCTGGGCAATGAGCGCTTCGGCCTAGTCAGCGTGCCCGAGAGCGTGAGCGAACTCCATCTCTTCGTCGATCATGATTCTGGCGGCGAGCTGGCCGTTTCGCGTGGCCTCGCTGCTTATGCCCGCGATGGACGGACGATCCAGGTCCGAAAGCCATATGCACCAGATACAGACTGGAACGACGAACTTACAGCATGGCTGCACCGCAAAGCGGCGCAGTAAGAGGAGGGACGGTCCTGTCAAAACAAACGCAACTGATTGAAAAGTCAGCCAGCAGGCGAGGGTATTGCGCAGCAATGCCCAAGTCCCGCAAACCAGTCAGCCCGGGGCGGGCCATTCCATAAAGACCGGGAGCGCGATCGAGCAGGACCGGCCCGACGTCCTGAAACAGCGCCGGGCCTGATTCGATCGTCAGCTCGATCTTGCTCCCGAACGCCTGATCGGCAAACTCGTCGACCTCTTCCAACCCGACGAATGCGCCAACTACTTCAGCTCGTGCGGCTATGAACCAGACTGAACGGAAACTGCTTTAATCAAATGCTCGTAGATATGTGCACTGTCACGGGCCGTAGGGACATAGCAGCCGGACGTTCCGTGTCTCGCCGACCGACGGCGTCGGAGAGGTATGGTTTCGAAAGCTGCGAAGCGATGCAGGCGGCGTTCGACAAGCCCCGCTATAGGCGCGGATGAGCAGAATTCATCGATGAAGTGCGCTGCCTTTCAATCGTCGGGCTGGGTGTGCCATGACCGACAGCCTGTCCCCGCTGTCGGGTTGTTGATCAATCAGGTGTAGACATCGCTTCACGTCCGGCGATGCGGCCGAAGAACGATCCGGGCCCAAGGCTCATGCCACTCGCGTAGCTCTTACCGTCCGGCGACAGGTGCGCGGTGCATGCCCCGGCAGCGTAAAGGCCCTCAACGACCTTTCCATCCCTGCGCTGCACGCGCGCGTCTGGCCCGATCCGCAGCCCCCCCAGGGTGATGTAGTAATAGGTCGACCGATTGAAGGAGATGTCGAACGCCGCCCAAGGGGCCGAAGTCAACGGTTTCAGCCAGTCGGCATGTTTTT
This sequence comes from Alteraurantiacibacter sp., assembly GCA_049650885.1. Taxonomy (GTDB): domain Bacteria; phylum Pseudomonadota; class Alphaproteobacteria; order Sphingomonadales; family Sphingomonadaceae; genus Alteraurantiacibacter. The sequence goes on from JBASBA010000121.1 coordinate 1,484, forward strand.
CAAACAGGGGATCGCGACCAAGTGCGGCCTGCGCGTTATAGGTTTCAAGCGTATGGGCGAGCGAGCCAGGCGGCAAGCCGAGCCCTAGTTCCATTTCTCCGGTCGATTCATAACCATCGACTAGGCTATGGTTGGCCCCCACAATCTCGGGATAGGCGAAGATTTCGGAATCGACGATGAGAAACGCCCGTTGGTCCGGCTGCTCCATGATAAAGGATGCGGTCCGCCCATGATAAGCGTCCTCCGCCACGAAACGCCTGCCAAGGCTGTTGACGATGATGCCTTTCACCAGTTGCGACGGAGGGTAAATCGATGCGGTCGCGATCAGCCCGTCCATGCCGCGAACGTCTCCGCCAGCCTCGGCGGCCATGTTGATGCCGGAGCCATCGGTATGGGGAACCCCCATCGGCTCCGCCGTGTCCGGCAGGCCGGGAAAATAGCGAGCGAGCATTTTTTCATTCCGGCCGTAACCTCCGGTCGCGACAATCACAGCGCGATTTGCGCGCAAATGGCGTCTCTCGCCAAACTGGCGTACGGTTACGCCGCACACCTTGCCGGATTCGTCGATGATCAGGGACGTTGCAGTCGTATCGAAGATGGCGCGCACGCCGGCCTCGTTGCACCGGGCTACCAACGCCTCCATGGCTGCGGCCCCTGACGCGTCGCCCTCCATCGCCACCTGGTGGCCGCGCGGGACCGGGGTCGCAGCATCGCGAAACGGCCAGACCTTCTCGTTGCCCGACCACATCAGCCCCTGCGTGCCGTTCAGGAATACCGTCTTGTCGGGATAATAGCTGCGCTCGAACGGTATACCTTGAGCCTCCAGCCACTCGAAGTGTTTTACATTGCCGTCGCAATAGCGCCGGATGAGGTCGGCCTGGCTGGGCCCCATGCTAGCTATCATCGACCGGTACATATTGTCCGGTGTATCCTTGTAGTTAGCCGCTTCCTGCACCTCGGTGCCGCCGCCGATGTAGAAAATTCCGGATGACAGCGCACTGGCGCCGCCAGCGCCACTCGTGCGTTCGACCACCAGAACGTCTCCGCCGGCCCGTCGTGCTTCAAGCGCGGCGCAGGCGCCCGCTATACCATAGCCTAGAATGATGACGTCAGCTTCTTTAGCGAACTGATCGATCTCGTCCAGCGGTGTGGGATCATGCATGGTGTGGTCCTGTAAGATCATTCTCAATGGCCATCGGGCGCCTGGCGCCTCCTTCTGCCTCGGGCTTGCAGGCAGTTTTGCCGGGTTCGCGCCAGAGCGATCCAGGAGGGGGGCCGGATGTGCGCATGATCTCCCAAGTTGCCTGGCCTTCTCATGATCCGGTGGCATTCGCCGGCTTGGTGGGATTTTGCGCGGAGATATTACGAGCCGCGACATAGGCGAATGCCATTGTCGGTCCAAGGCTGGCTCCCCCGCCGGGGTACGCACCGCGAAACGCCGGATTGGCATCGACACCAACGGCGTAGAGACCGTCTATGACAGACCCGTCCTTACGAAGGACCCGAGCCTTTGCATCGGTATCGAGCCCATTAAGCGTGCTCAGTTCGCCCGGCCGCAATTCTACCGCGTAGAAGGGGCCTTTACGGAGCGGACCAAGACTGGGGTTCGGCATGTGGTCCGGATCGCCCTGCGACGACGAATAGACATCTTCCCCTCGATGGAAATCGGCATCGATGCCGCTGTCGGCATAGCGATTGAACATCTCGACGGTCTCGGTCAGCGCTTCTGGTGGTATGCCGAGTTGGATCGCCAGCGCCGCGATGGTATCCGCCTTCTTCAGATATCCGTTGGCGAGATAGGATCGTAAGGGCAAGGGGGAGGCTTTCGCCAGGCCCATCGAATGCTTGCGAATGGCGGCATGGGTGCCGATTAGCCATGCGCTTTCGATACTGCATGCGTGCATGGCCTTGCAAAATGCTTGGTAGGACGCGCCCTCGTTGACGAACCGTTTTCCCTCGCTGTCGACCACAATCAGGCCCGGGCGATGACGATCGAGCATGATGTGTGAAAAGACGATTTTTTTCCCCGATGCGTCGGTCATAGACGACATAGGCGCCCAGATGCCGTTGTCTATATTTTCCTGGACGAAGTTTCCGCCTGCCTCTTCGCCCATGCGAATTCCGTCGCCGGTATTGCCGGGGGGCTGCAGCGACCAGCCTGCGTCCGCCATCGGCATGTTCTTTCGCCGCATCGCCTGATTGGCGCCATAGCCGCCACTGGCGAGGATAACGCCGCGCCTCGCGCGTAATTCCGATATCTGCCCGTTCCTTTGAACGCTAACGCCCACGATTCTGCCATGTTCTTCAAGCAAACCAGTGACCGCCGTTTTTAGCAGCAGTTCGACGCCCGCCCGCCGCGCCGATAGCAGCAGTCGGGCGACGAGCGCGTTGCCGTTCACGAGGCGGGTGGTGCGCCCATGTCGCACCCGGTCCCAAGCGTAGCGCAGAAATTTTTTCGCCCCGTAAAAAAAAGATTTCGGCGATCGCAGCACCGCCATGAAATGCGCGGCGTCCTCGAAACCGATCTGCATGCCGCCGAACACGCCGAGCTGACCGAGAGCCGGGCGCAGATACTGGAAATCCCGGCCGAGCGCCTTGCCGTCGAAGCT
>JBASBA010000122.1:0-2076 GCA_049650885.1 Alteraurantiacibacter sp.
AGCTCCAGGACTTTCACATCATAGTCGGGCCGAACCTTGCCTACGAAGCTGGCGATGCCGCCCGCCTCCGGATGCGCTTTTGCGAACAGGCCAAGGGCCTTGCCGGGCGAAAAGCCCTTGGCCAGCAATTGCACATCTGTAGCCATGTCAGCCGCCAGATACAGGCGGAAGCAGCGCTATCTCGTCGCCATCGCTCGCTGACAGGGTGGCCTTGTCGGCCAGCACCTTACCGTTGACGGCAATTTTCGTGCGATCGTTGCGCAAGGCATTGGCAATATCCGCGCCCAGGCTGGCTACAAGTCCCTCCCAATCGAGCGGTGCGGGAAGCTCAAGCTCGGCCTCTCCGGCCAGATCGGCCAGCTTGCCGATGAAGATAAGGGTTACGGCCATCAGCCGCCCGTCATCGACATATGGCGCGGCTGCGCGGGGCCTGCACCTTCCTCGATCCGGAAATGGTGCTTCTCCGGCTTGATCCGCATCGCCTCGTTCAAGGCGGCAGCGAGATTCTCGTCGGGAGTGCCGGATCGCAGCGCGGCGCGCAGGTCCACCTTTTCCGCCCCGCCAAGGCAAGCATAAAGCTGGCCCGTTGCGGTTACGCGGATACGGTTACAGGTGGCGCAGAAATTGTTGGTGAGCGGCGTGATGAAGCCAAGCCGCCCGCCGGTCTCGGCAACCCGCACATAGCGAGCGGGGCCGCCTGTATCATCGCCAATATCAGTGAGAGTGAAACGCTCTTCCAGCTCATCGCGAACGGCGGGCAGCGGCAGGTAATGGTCAACCCGCTCACCATCCACCTCCCCCAGTGGCATCACCTCGATCAGTGTCATGTCATGGCCGTGGGTGCCCGCCCACTCCACGAGAAAGGGAATTTCGCTCTGGTTGATGTCTTTCAGCGCAACGGTGTTGATCTTCACCTGCAATCCGGCGCGCTTTGCCTCCGCTATGCCGCGCAGCACCTGCACCAGCCTGTCCCGCCGGGACAGTTCCTCGAACAGCTGGCTGTCCATCGTATCGAGCGAGACATTTACGCGCCGCACACCGGCGGCGAACAGGTCGCCGGCAAATTCTTCCAGCCGCGTACCGTTGGTCGTGAGCGTGAGCTCGTCCAGCCCGTCCCCCAATTTGCGGCCCAGTGCCTGCACCAGTTCGATCACGTCACGCCGTACCAGCGGCTCCCCACCGGTCAGGCGAATCTTGGTGATACCGCGTTCGATGAAGGCAAGGCCCAGCTTGTGCAGCTCCTCCAGGCTCAGCACTTCCTTTTTCGGCAGGAAGGTCATGCGTTCAGGCATGCAATAGGAACAGCGCAGGTCGCAGCGATCCGTCACCGACAGGCGGAGATATGAAATGCGCCGCTGGAAGGCGTCGATAAGGGGTTCTGAACAGCTCATCCAGTCACCAACCTAATCACCTTTGCGCGGATTGCTATCCACAGCGAACATCTGTCCCGTAACTCCCGGCGCGTTATCGAGATAATCGCACAATGATTTCACCCCGTCCGACGATCCGCCGACCGCGCCATTCACGCGGCACGGTGCGGCCTCGCGGGCCAGTTCTTCCACCGCAGCGCGGCGCCATGTCTCATGGGTATGATCTGCCGGATCGAACAGCATGATAACGTCATTTCCCGCCGCACGCCGCGCTTCGGGCATGATCCGCGCGTGAAAGGCTGCCGCTGCATCGAGCGGGGCACAGGGCAGTTCGCGCGCTTCGATGCGCACCAGAGCCATCACTTGCGCTCCCGCAACAAAGTGATGCCGATTTCCTCTTCCGCTTCGGAAAGCGCCAGCTTCACGATCTTTACGCTGATTTCTTCCACGCGCGAATCCTGCAGGAACAATGTCTCGCAGATGTGGTCTGCCACGGCCTCGATCAGCTTGTAGTGCCGATCGCCCAGCGAATCGGAGCAGGCGAACTTCAGATCCATATAGTTCTTGCTGGCATCCAGCGGCGTATCGGAATCGTAATGCGGTGCCACCTTCAGCTTCACCCGCAAGGTGAAACGAAGCGGCTGAGGCTGGCCGGTTTCTTCCGAATAGATGCCGGTGTGCACCATATGCACGAAGTCGACGAGCT
>JBASBA010000123.1:0-2410 GCA_049650885.1 Alteraurantiacibacter sp.
ATGCGGAGCTGTTTGCCGTGGGTGATTTCATGACACCTGCGGAATGCGCGAAGATGATGGAACTGATCGACGCGACGGCAAAGCCCAGTAAGGTTTTCGATCTGGATTACGAATCGGGCTATCGCACCAGCTATTCGGGCGATGTCGACCCGTGCGATCCGTTCGTGAAAAAGATCGGTCGCCGCATTGATGACCTGTTGGGGTTGGACCCGCTTTTCGGAGAGAGCATCCAGGGCCAGCGTTATATGCCGGGGCAGGAATTCCAGCCGCATCATGACTGGTTCCATCCGGGCACCAGCTACTGGGATTTCGAGATGGGTCGCGGCGGGCAGCGCAGCTTCACCACCATGGTTTTTCTGAACGAGGTGGAAGCTGGCGGAACCACCGATTTCACAGACCTTGGCATCTCGCTGGAACCCAAGCCGGGTGTACTGCTGATCTGGAACAACGCTGATCCCGGCGGCATCACCAATACCGCCACGATGCACGCGGGCCGCCCCGTTCAGGCAGGCTCCAAATACATCATCACAAAATGGTATCGCACGCGCCAGTGGCGCTAGGTCTCGACTAGCGCGCCAAGGCTTCCGCAATCAGCTTGCGCGTATTTTCAACGCCATACAGCGCAATGAAGCTGCCCATGCGCGGGCCTTGCGCCGAACCCAGCAGCATTTCGTACAACGCCCTGAACCAGTCACGCAGATTGTCGAAACCGTATGTCTCGTTCTTGCCGACTTCGTATACGATGGTTTGCAAATCCTCTGCCGCGGCGCCTTCCGATTGGTCTGCCAGGCGCGCATCCAGATCGCGAAGGGCGGCAGCCTCGTTCTCGTTTGGCGCACGCTTGTTGAGGGTGGGTGCCACGAAATCGCGGTTGTAGTTTATCGCTGCCTCGATCAGGCGATCAAGATGCACATCGCTGGTCGGTCTGCCGATGTAGTTGTCGACATATTCGGCAAGGTTTTCCGCCGTTGCTTCAGTGCCAAGCACTGCGGCGAGGTTGAGCAGCAGCCCATAGGTCACCGGCAGACTGTCGCCCGCGCCCCTGGGCGGCTGCGATCCGGTGGAATCCTTCACACGCAGCAGGTTCCACGCGGGATTGCCAAGCTGCTTTTCGATCGGCTGCTCCACGATCCGTTCGCGGAACTGCCAGTAATCATCAACAGCGCGCGGGATCACATCGACATGCAATTGCTTGGCGCTCTTGGGATTGGGGAAGATATAGAAGCCAAGGCTCTCCTCGCTGCCGTAAGTCAGCCATTCCTCGATCGTCAGGCCGTTACCCTTGGACTTGGAAATCTTCTCGCCATTGGCATCCAGGAACAGCTCATAGATCAAGCCCTCCGGCTTGCGCCCGCCCAGGACTTTCGCGATCTTGCCCGACTGCACGCCGGTATCGGTCAGATCCTTGCCATACATCTCGTAATCAACGCCCAGCGCGACCCAGCGCATGGCGAAATCGACTTTCCACTGCAGCTTCGCCATACCGCCCAGCGCGCTTTGTTCTATCGTCGTGCCGTCTGTATCGGTGAACCTCACGATACCCTCGTCCGCGTCCACCACTTCAACCGGCACTTGGAGCACGTGGCCCGTCGCTGGCGAGATCGGCATGATCGGAGCGTAGGTTGCGGCACGTTCCGCACGCAGTGTGGGAACCATGATGTCGAGGATGGCCTGATTGTTGCGCAGCACCCCGCGCAAGGCATCATCAAAGGCGCCTGCGTTGTAGCGATCCGATGCAGCGACGAACTCGTAGTCGAAACCGAAGCGGTCGAGAAATTCGCGCAGCATTGCGTTGTTGTGTGCTGCGAAACTTTCATACTTCTCGAACGGATCGGGAATGCGGCTCAGCGGTTTGTGGAGGTTCTCCTCCAGAATCGCCTTGTTGGGCACGTTGTCGGGCACTTTGCGCAGGCCATCCATATCATCGCTGAAGGCGACAAGGCGCGTGGCCGCAGGAATACCATCGTCACTGGCGGCAACGATTTCATAGGCCTTGCGCACCAGCGTGGTGCGCAACACCTCCTGAAAAGTGCCGATATGCGGAAGTCCCGATGGACCATAACCGGTTTCGAACAGCACAGGCTCCGGCGAACCGTCCTTTGCCGTCTTGCCGTCGCGATAGCGTTTGGCAAGACGCTGCGCCTCCTGAAATGGCCAGGCCTTGGAATTGCGAGCGGCTTCGATAAGATCGGTGCTAAACATGGTGATTTCGCCCTTTGCGGATCGCGCACCATTGTGCAAGTGCGCAAAGCGTGCTGGAACTGCGAGTTGATGCGCTGCGTTGCGCCAACATACATTAATCACGACCCCGGGGGAAAACTTGGACTATATCGCCATCCTGAAAGATCAGGTCACTTCCATGTGGACTGGTTTCATAGCCATTCTACCCAATCTGGCCATTGCCCTGTTC
>JBASBA010000124.1:0-3112 GCA_049650885.1 Alteraurantiacibacter sp.
TGCTCGTCCTAATCGGGACGTCCCTTGAATCCCTGCGCCACGACATACCACTCGCTTGAGCCTTTTCGGCTGGCGGGTGGCTTGGCGTGTTTCACTGCCTTGAAGTGCTTTTTCAGCAGGTCCAGCAAATCCTTGTCGGTTCCCCCGGCAAAGCCCTTGGCAACGAATGCGCCGCCTTCTTCCAGCACTTCCACGGCAAACCATGCGGCAGCTTCCACCAGCGCCATGGTGCGCAGGTGATCTGTCTGCTTGTGGCCCACGGTGTTGGCCGCCATATCCGACAGCACCAGATCGGGCGCGCCATCCAGCGCCGCGGTAAGGGCGGCTGGCGCTTCATCATCCATGAAATCCATCAGCAGGATCTCGACGCCCTCTATTTCCTCGGTTTCAAGAATGTCGATACCGACAATGGCGGCCCTGGGCGCACGGCGGCGCACCACCTGCGCCCAGCCGCCCGGCGCAATGCCAAGGTCCACCACACGCTTTGCACCCTTCACAAGACCAAAGCGATCATCCAGTTCGATCAGCTTGAACGCGGCGCGACTGCGGTAATCCTGTTCCCTTGCGCGCTTAACGTAGGGGTCGTTCAACTGCCGTTCCAGCCAGCGTTGCGAGCTGGCCTTGCGTTTCTTGGCGCTTTTCAGCCGTCTGTGGGAATCTTCGCCTGCGCGCGCCATCAGCTACCTTGTCCACCCTGTTTCAACCGGCGCAATGCGGCCTGTGCTTCAAATCCATCGGCATCAGCCGTCATCAAGCTGCGCAGGATGCCTTCACGAATGCCGCGATCGGCCACGCCAAGCCGTTCGGCAGGCCAGATGTCAAGGATAGCCTCCAGAATGGCGCATCCGGCCACCACCAGATCGGCACGATCCGATCCGATGCAGTCCAGCTGGCTGCGTTCGGCGGGGGAAAGTCCGGAAAGCCGCCGGGAAATATCGCGCATCGCATCGGATGGCACGATCAATCCATCCACGGCGTTGCGATCATACTGCGGCAGGCCCAGGTGCACGCTGGCCAGCGTCGTCACCGTGCCGCTGGTGCCCAGCAGGCGCTGATCGGGCGCCTTGTGCTGGTGTATTCGTTCCGCAAAATCGGCAAAGCTGTCCAGCACGCGCTGTTTCATATCCGTATAACGGGCCAGCCGGCCGGCTTCGTCATCCGGTTCCTGCCCGACTGTTTCGGAAAGGGAAACCACGCCCCAGGGCACGCTTTGCCAATCTATGATGCGCGGCACGGGTGCGCCCGGTTCTATCAGCACCAGTTCGGTGGAGCCGCCGCCAATATCGAAAATTATTGCCGGGCCAATACCGTCTTCCAACAGGATGTGGCAGCCCAGCACGGCAAGCCGTGCCTCTTCCTGCGCGCTGATGATATCCAGCGCGATGCCGGTTTCCTGGCGAACGCGTTCGATAAATGCCTCTCCGTTGGTGGCGCGGCGGCAGGCCTCTGTAGCAACGGAGCGGGCGAGGTGGACGTTGCGCTTGCGCAGCTTGTCCGAACACACCTTCAGCGCGCCCAGTGCGCGGTCCATCGCATGATCGGAAAGGCATCCGCTTTGCGCCAGACCTTCACCCAGTCGGACGACACGCGAAAAGGCGTCGATAACAACGAAATTTTCTTCAGACGGGCGCGCGATCAGAAGGCGGCAATTGTTGGTGCCCAGATCAATCGCTGCATAAGCCTGCTTGTAGGATGTATGCGGGGGGCGGCGCCAATTGCGGGGTGGCCGCGGCGTGCTGCCGTTGTGTTCGCCGGAACTGCTCTTCTGGCCGCTTGCGTTATTATGGCGCCTTGCTTGCCCATCGGGCGCCGTATTATTGGCCTTTTCGCGTCGATCCGACGGATTGATATCCGCCATTTTCAAATACTTTCGTTATTCTATAAACCCGCCATGTCGACGGAACCTGCCGTCAGGCTAGACGAAGCGGCCATTGCGCACAAGTCACGCCCCTCGTGCAGGTCTATCGCGTTGGTTCAGGCCGCAGGCCGGCGGATGGGCGAAAAGGTGATTTCAACGCTGACAGCAGGCCGATATCGCGCGCCGCATCGCTATCATCCACGCCGACTATGATCGTGTCCTGCCGGATATCGGCGCGAAATGTGCCGTGCAGCCGGTCCCACAAGCTGATGCCGCTGGACCAGTTGGAATCCATTTCGTCCAGCTTCTGACTGTGATGAATGCCATGCATCCTTGGGGTGGTGAGGACAGTCGACAACGCCGCGTCAACGCCAGTGGGAAGCCGCAGGTTGGAATGGTGAAACAGCACCGATCCAATGAAAAATCCGCGCCAGATATTGTGTGTCCGTGGGTCTGCGCCCGAAACCCGCACCTGCAACATGCGCATCGGTGTAGAGATCAGCATATCGATCGCATGGAATCGCACGGCCGTGCTTGTATCCAGATCGGGGTCAAGATGATGGACACGGTGAAAACGCCACAGGAACGGAATTTTGTGCGTTGCGACGTGCCATAGGTAATAGGTGTAATCCATCAGCGCAAAGGCCGCTATGCGCCCCGGCGCGCCGCCGATCAGGTGCTGAAGGCCGCGACGGTGCTGTTGATTATTGCGGGCAATCGCATCCGTCAGCGGCGCTTCGCTGGCCATGATCACCGCCTGACACGCTGCACCCATTGCACCGTTGCGCAACAGGCGCGGCAATTCCTCGCAGGTGCGCTGGCGCAGGGGGCGCGCGCGTTCCGCCAGCAGAAGTGCACCCACGGCGACGCCCGCAACTGCAAAACCGGCGATCCTGGCGAGTCGGACATTCATTAATCTCACACTGGCTATTCGCCTCCGGCCCGTCCAGCGGTTACAGTGACATGATGCGTGAAACACCCACCATTGCCCTCTTCGCCAAATATCCGCGCGCGGGCGAGGCGAAGACCCGGCTTGCCCCCCTGTTGGGGGATGCTGGCGCGGCGAAGGTGCATCGGCGGCTGGTGGAACGAACGCTGGCGACGATGCGGGAAAGCGGGTTGCCATTCGCGGTCTATTATACAGGTGCGGGGGCGGATGAATTCTCGGCGTGGCTTGGCGCGGATGTGCACCTTGTGCAGCAAGGCAGCGGCGATCTGGGTACGCGGCTGGCGCGGGTTTCCGGTCCGGCAATC
>JBASBA010000125.1:0-2098 GCA_049650885.1 Alteraurantiacibacter sp.
ACGGGATTTTCGCACCCTTGCTGGTGGAGCGAAAGCCACTCATTCGCGGCAAGAACAAAACCTGGAGCCGGGACAAACGGGATCGATCCCGACACGAAAACCGCACCCTGAACAAGGTGGCGGCAAAGGGGCTCGTGCGAAGCAAGGGTACGGGGACTGTCGTGCCCGCTGCTTCGCGCCGGCCCGACCGGCCACCGGTTCAGAGTGCGCGCGGGGCCCACAACATCAATTGCCGCACCCTCAGGAGCGCATCGCAGATGCGCGGGACAGAGTGCGTCCACAAGCCCCGCTCCGCTTCATCGGGGCGTTGCGGGGTGGCCCCGCAGAAGGGGTAGCGGGAGACGCCTACCGGCTCCCGCTCAGGGGAATGCCTTTCCCTCATGCTACCTGTAAGTGCCAGATCTTTCGTGGACCACGCTCGGGCTCAAAGACGAATTACTGCTGCATTTCGCCTTCACGGATTGTTTTGTACAGCCGCCAATCGCGCTGCGCGTTTACGCCACTTCCCTACTGCACTCGCGGATTCTCAGCTGCACAATCCGCGGGCGCTGGCCGCAGGCCAGCGCCCATTCTTCTTCTGGCTTCGGAGCACTAATGTCCACGCGAACAACAAAAAAGGGCAGGAAACGCAAATGCGTTTCCTGCCCTCCCGGCACCTTCAGAATTCGTCGAGCATTGCGCCATGAACGGTATGCACCACGCGCGCTGCGAGATGCGCCGGAAGCGCGTTGTAGTCGCCTTCGTCGAGCGCAATGTAGCCCGCCTCGTCATCCTCGACGACATGCTGGTCGAAGAAACTATGCAGCGATCTGCGTTCGGCAATTTCCAGCGCTTCGAAATAGCTGCGCGACGGTAGTGAAATGGTAGATTGAAATGACATGAAATCCTCCTGAAACTGTCGTGAAACGACAGGAGGACGTGCGATGTTCGGCTGGATTGCGGGTCACAGGATCGCCCGTATGGGCGACCGCGCCAGCGGCGGCGGGGGAAACGATTTTGTTCGTGCCGGATGTCATCCGGTGCGGGCAAAATGGTGGGGCCCCGCACGTCCTTGACGCGCGATGCAGCCGGACATCAGACTGGGACTTCCGTGAGCCAGGACCACCCACCATCCTGAACCGCCAAGACAAAAGCGATCCAGCTTCACTTTGCACTTTCCTACAGGCCTTTGCCTGGTCCATCAGAACGTACGGGGAGTCACATCATAGGGATGAAAGGACTTTCACATGCCCCGTAAGAACAGCGCTGTCGCCGCTCTCCAGAAACTGGAAAACGACCGCGCCGCACTCGATGCGCGACAGCGCGAACTGGAAGTGAAGGCGGCACAGGAAATCGGGCAGATCATCCTTGGAAGCGGCGTGGAAAAGTTCTCCAGGAAGACCCTTCGCAAACTTGCCGTAAGTCTTGGCAAAATGGGCGAAGAGACTGCTCTCGCGCGGCTGGCTCCCGACCAGAATACCAAACCGCCGACTTCCCCTTCCCAAACGAAGTGAAAGCACAAAAAAGAGGCCCTGCCGTTCCCGGCAGAGCCTCTTCGAGGCGGATCGATAAGGGTCAGTCGATCTCTGGTGCGTCGCGGTTGTCGTCGCTGTTCTCCTCGGAGCCATTGCCGCGGGAGAGGAAGTCGACCTTGTCGGCGAGGATTTCGGTGCCGTAGCGCGTGACCCCGTCCTTGTCTTCCCACTGGGTGTAGTGGATGCGGCCCTGGACACTCACCAGCTGGCCCTTGGTGCAGTACTGGCCGACGGTCTTGGAAAGGCCATTGAAGCAGGTCACCCGGTGAAATTCGCTTTCCTTGGCGGTGTAACCGTTTTCGTCCTTGTAGGTCTTGCCGTCCTTGTCCCGGGCCGGGCGATCGGTGACGACAGTGATACCGGTGACGGACGTTCCGCCCTTGGTTTCGCGGGTTTCCGGATCGCGGGCGATGCGGCCAGTGAGGATTGCAATGTTGGTCATGATGTTAGTCCTTCAGTTCCTCAAACCGGAGACCATCTCCGGCTTGCGAACATCCAGAAGAAGCAGGGCATGGGGGGACTGCACCGCAGGGACGACGACCTGTCGTTGGCACAAGGGAAACCTGTTCATGACGGGTGGTGCG
>JBASBA010000126.1:0-1778 GCA_049650885.1 Alteraurantiacibacter sp.
ACGAGGTGGTGTTCGACTTCTACGACCGGCTGAAATCGGTGACGAAGGGCTATGCCAGCTTCGACTACCAGATGATCGGCTACCGCGAGGACGCGCTGGTCAAGATGCAGGTGCTGGTCAACGACGAGCCGGTGGACGCGCTGTCGATGATGGTCCACCGCGACCGGGCCGAGGGCCGCGGCCGGCAGATGGTCGAGAAGCTGAAGGACCTCATCCCCCGCCACATGTTCAAGATCCCGATCCAGGCGGCCATCGGCGGCCGCGTCATCGCCCGCGAGACCCTGTCGGCGATGCGCAAGGACGTCACGGCCAAATGCTACGGCGGAGACGCCACCCGCAAGCGCAAGCTGCTGGACAAGCAGAAGGCGGGCAAGAAGAAGATGCGCCAGTTCGGGAAGGTGGATATTCCGCAGGAGGCGTTTATTTCGGCGCTCAAGATGGATGGGTAGGCTCAAATGGCCATGATGCCAGTATCAGGCTCTTTGGATGAGTTTCGAGAAATCGTTGCCGATCTCGAAGACCTTGAAGGTTCTCTAAATAAACGGTTTAATCGCCAACTCTTTCGTCGTGTTCGGCGTATGACTGGGAGCCAAAGCGAGTGGGGGTTACTCGCTGGGGTATCCCAAGTAACAATAGGAAACTGGGAGCGCGGCTATACTGTTCCCAGTAGAAGCTATCGTCGGGGGCTCATTAGTGCCTGTCGTGCAATGAAGGACAAAATTAGCAAAGCGTTTTCGAATCAACAGTCATCCCTTCGTATAAATCCCCTGCATGCAAATCGAGAGTTAAACAGATCAATCCTGACGGCGGCCCTTACTGACTTTGATTTCGATCAAGTCCGGCGACAGGTCATTCCTGTTCCTTTCGACGGCGATTTCGATGACGAGTTGGCTGCTGAGATTGCTGAGGATCGTGCGAATCTTTTAAATTCGCTAGCCGCGCAAGCCGACTTATTAGTCGCCAGTATCAACGATGGTTCAAATCTACAAGAACAGAAGATTGTAAGAATCGTTACTCGATATGCGGAAGAAACGCGATCGACTTCGCCTAATCCCAGATTGTTAAATCGATTAGGGACGACCATTTCTCGGACGGGCAACTCAGACGATTTTCGCGGTGCGATGAATGATATTGACGCTGAAACCTTGGATGGGTTTGGACGCGATCACATAGAACTGATGCGCCTTTATTTCAAGGAAGCGCTGGCACAAGCGCAGGAACTAGACGGCGCTGGAACGATTGACGAGCCGGGGGACATCACCGGAGAAGAGTTCTTACAGGTCGCCAGCATGATGGAGGACGCGGTAACCACAGATGGTGAACCATTCGTGGAAGCTTCGATCCCTCTGCTACTTCGCGATATTGCTCGCGAAGTTCAAGATATGAATGAAAATATCCTACTGACGTCTGACGACCGGCGAATTGAAATATTCAATCGGCGCAAAAGTGAAGCATTCAAGAATGGCGGCGTCTATGTCGGCCGGTTCGTTTTCTTCGCTGCTCTGCTAGGAAGTGTTGCAGTGCCGGGTGTCCCGGCGATAATGACTGCTCTTTCTCTGATGGTAGGATTGACAGAAGGCTTCGCGCCCGGAACGATCCGTGCCCGCTATGAGCGTTTGCGCGAGAAGTTTCGAGCGCTGCCTGCTCTGCCAATAAATGAGCGCGACGATGGCGAACTATAGGTCGGCAGATATTACTGCAGGAGATCTCTACAAATCCTCTTGGACCTCCTCCGACGCCCCCGAGATCGCCTGACCGCCGGCCGAAATATCCTGACC
>JBASBA010000127.1:0-1846 GCA_049650885.1 Alteraurantiacibacter sp.
CGGCATTTGCAGAAAGGTCGCATAGTCATCTTTGCGGCCGGTACGGGCAATCCGTTCTTCACCACCGATACGGGCGCTGCGCTGCGCGCTGCCGAAATGAATTGCGACGCGCTGCTTAAAGGCACCAGCGTCGACGGGGTCTACAACAAGGATCCCAAGCGTTTCGATGATGCGGAGCGTCATGAAACAATTACCTATTCGCAGGTCTTGAGTGATAACCTCAAGGTCATGGATGCTGCTGCCGTTGCGCTGTGCCGCGAAAACGACATTCCCATCGTGGTCTTCTCGATCCGCGAAAAGGGCAATGTCGCGCGCGTGCTGGCGGGCGAGGGCGTGCAGACTATCGTCAGGAAGGATGACTGAAAATGAAGTATGACAAGGCCGATGTGGAACGCCGCATGCAAGGCGCTATCGAAAGCCTGAAGGGCGATCTTTCAGGCCTGCGCACGGGCCGTGCGAACACCGCGCTGCTGGATCCCGTAATGGTGGAAGTCTACGGCTCAATGATGCCGCTGAACCAGGTGGCCACCGTCTCCGCGCCGGAACCGCGCATGTTGAGCGTGCAGGTATGGGACAAGGCCAACATCAGCGCAGTGGAAAAGGGTATTTCCAAGGCCAATCTCGGCCTGAACCCCATGAGCGATGGACAGAACGTGCGTCTGCCCATGCCCGACCTTAACGAGGAGCGCCGCAAGGAACTGGCGAAGCTGGCAGGCACTTATGCGGAAAAGGCGAAAATCGCCGTGCGCAATGTGCGCCGTGATGCCAACGAGCATCTGAAGGAAGACGAGAAGAAGAAGGAAATCTCCGAAGACGACCGCAAGCGTCTGGAGGAGGAAGTTCAGAAAATGACCGACAAATACGTTGCCGAGGTGGATGCTGCGGCCGAAGCCAAGGAAAAGGAAATCATGGCGCAGTAAGCGTCGCAAGGTTCCGTTTGTGTCTGACCCCTCTTCTCCCCGCCAGTTCCCTCGCCATGTGGCGATCATCATGGATGGCAATGGCCGCTGGGCCAAGAAACGCGGGTTTCCGCGCGCGCTTGGTCACAAACAGGGCGGGGAGGCCGTGCGCCGCACGGTGGAGGCGGCAGAGACGCTTGGTCTGGAATGCCTGACGCTTTATGCTTTCTCTTCAGAGAACTGGAAACGCGATCAAAGCGAAATTTCGGACCTGATGAACCTGATGCGCAGGTTTATCGAGAAGGAGCTGGATGCATTCGTCACGAACCGGCTCAAGTTGAAAATAATCGGCGATTACAAGGCCTTTGCCCCTGATATTGTCGATAAACTTGAAGATGCGCTGGAGCGCACGAAGGATGGCGAGCGCACACTGGCCGTGGCTTTGAATTACGGCGCGCAGCAGGAAATTGCACGCGCCGCTACGCTCGCCGCCGAAGAGGGCGAGGTAACGCCAGAGGCGATTGACCGCCATCTCTACACCAGCGACCTGCCGCCGCTCGACCTGCTTATTCGTACCAGTGGCGAGGTGCGACTTTCCAACTTCCTGCTGTGGCAGTCCGCCTATGCCGAGATGCTGTTCATGGATGTTCTCTGGCCCGATTTTGGCGAAGATCACCTGCGCGCTGCTTGCGAAGAGTTTGCCAATCGAGAGCGTCGCTATGGAGGACGTTGATAACCTCCCGACCGAGCGGCGCCGTGACAAGATCAGGGCGCTGGCATTGCGCTATGCCACCGTGCCGCTGTCGGTGCGCACCAGCGATCTGCCCAAGCGTGCGGCAAGTGGACTGGTGATGCTGGTGATCGCGGGGACTGCGCTGATGCTGGGCGGATTGATCCGCGATCTGTTTTTCGCGCTCATCGGTCTGATCTGCGTCGCCGAATTGGTG
>JBASBA010000128.1:0-1812 GCA_049650885.1 Alteraurantiacibacter sp.
CACGGGCATCGATCACGGCCGAAGTGAGGTTCTTCGAATGGCGCGCGCGCGAACCGGAAGCAGGTTTCCAGGACGATCCAGTTTCGTCGCGATAGAGCGAAGCGGCAACCTCGCGCATCTGTTCGAAGGCCTGCATGCTGGCCTCGGCAGACTGTGCGCGGAGCGTCTGTTCCTCGAGATTGGACGAGTGGACTTCCGAGCCATCAGCGGATGTCAGCAGGACACGGATCTCATCGGAGGCGCGATCGAGCTGCGCCGACTTGCTGGTGGCGGCACGGTGGAAGAGATTGACCACGCCCCAGGCCAGATCCTCGGCATCGGCTTCGAGCGCGGTGTCGGCAAACATTGCAAAAAGATCGGACCAGACCGCGCCGAGCGTCTGTGCGAGAGCATCGTCGGACGGAAAGTCGTTCAGGTTGAACGGAGCCGGTGAGATACTGAAGCCGGAAAGGTCGAGGCCGGCTAGCTGGCTGGTAAAACTGTCGTACATGGTGATATCCTCCTGAGCATCGGCGAGAACCTGCGGAGGAATTTCCGCGAGGGCCTGTTCGCCGTGCCCGAAAAGGACCGGGACAAGGGGACGCCGCACCGCGGCAGCGGGGAACCCCGCAAGGCAAGGCTGGCGCGGGCCACACGGGCCGCAGCCTTGCGCGGGTTGCGGCGGAGCCTGACCGGTCCAGGGCACCAGGATCAGCGAACAGGCCGTGCGGAATACGCGGGCAAGCGCCGGAGTGATGCTGGAGGAATCCTGGAACAGTTCAGCCGAGCTTCGGGAGGCCGAACTGGTCAGGCGTGAACGTGAAGACCTCGGAATGGGGGAAGGCAGCCATGGCGGTCAGCCGATCGCCTTCGTGGCGCAGATGCCAATTGCGACCATGGTTTGGCGCGGATTTCGCAAAGCCGTCAGGATCGAGCAAGGCAAGATTGATGCCGTCGGGGTCACGGGCGGACCGCGCCCGAATGGCCTGACCGTTGGCGCTCCGGACCGTGGCCGCAAGCTCCTGACAGGCAGAATAATTCTCCGGATCGAGCCAGCGCTGGGTGTCGGCATCGAGCGGAGGCCGCGTGGTGTCGACAAGCCGCGTCAGGGAGAGCGGGGCGGAAAAGCTCAGGTGCTCGCTCGTTCGATTACCGGGGACAAAGCCGGGAGAGCGGCTGAAGAATTTGAGCCGCCAGTAGGCAGTTTCGGTGACCGCCGTGCGCTCAGCCTCGCTGGCGTAGAAGATCCCCGGTCGTTCGCCCGCGCGGCGGAACCGGCTGGCGACGGTATGACCATAGCGAAAAGGAGAAGCGAGTAGATAGTGCAGGCCATGCGCGGATTTGGGAAGGTTCGGCTTGGCCGCATCGGCCAGCTCTTCGAGACGCTCCTGCTCGCCAAGGTCGGATGTCAGGCGGTTGGTCGAGATCCTGTGCTGGGCTTCGACAACACGCCACACCGTCCGCCGGTAGCGGCGAAACTCAGATGCGAGCGCGGTGGGCGTCCACATAGTCGCATACGGTGAGGAGACCTTTGAAGCTGTCGATGAGATCGATGGGGCGCGCATCGAGGTCGAGATTGGCAGTCGTCAGCCAAGCACGGGCAGACATATCGTCGCTTCCCAGCAGCGCATCGAGCGACCGGAACAGCCGCAGGAGAAACTGCGCCGCCTCGAACGACTTGCTCGCCGGATCAAGTTCGGCCTTGCCCGAGCGCAGGCGCGACGCCGTCGATTCCGAAACCCCGAGGACCGCACCGAGCTTGGGATTGGTGAGGCTCCAGAACTCGGAAATCCGCGCAATGGCCGAGGTCAGAACCTTGCCATCATCGGTCTT
>JBASBA010000129.1:0-1539 GCA_049650885.1 Alteraurantiacibacter sp.
GGCACCAACGATGCCGATGCGATCACCCCGCTGAATACGGAGGGAGAATGGCTTGATGATGGCGCGGCCATCATAGGTCTTGGAAATGTTCTCGGCAGTGATGACGGATTTTGACTTGAAGTCCGAATCGCTCGCCAGTTTCAGCTTTGCGGTGCCGCCGGGAGATATCATCGCCGCGCGTGCGGCGCGCATGTCCCACAGTTTCTCAAGGCGGCCCATGTTGCGCTTTCGCCGGGCGGTGACACCGCGTTCCAGCCAGTGCGCTTCGATCTTCAGCTTGGCGTCCATCTTCTGTGTCGCGCGTGCTTCTTCGGCGTAGGCCTGCTCCTCCCACGCCTCGTACCCGCCGAACCCCACGTCTTTCCTGCGCAGCGCACCGCGATCCAGCCACAGCGTGGACCGTGTCAGTCGTTTCAGAAACGTGCGGTCGTGGCTGATGACGATGAAGGCACCCTTGTAACGGGTCAGCCAGCTTTCCAGCCAGTCGATGGCGGAAAGGTCGAGGTGGTTGGTCGGCTCGTCCAGCAGCAACAGGTCCGGCTCCAGCGCCAGGGCGCGGGCAATCGCGGCGCGGCGCTTCTCGCCGCCGCTGGCACCGGCGATGCGGGTCGTCATGTCAATGCCAAGCTGACCGGCAATCGCCTCGATCTCGTGTTCGGCAGGAGGGCTATCCCCCGACAGCGCATAGTCCATCAGCGTGTCGAAGCTTCTGAAATCCGGCTCCTGCTCCAACCACACGATATTCATGTGCGGCTTCACCTTGCGGGTGCCGCGATCGCCCTCGATATCACCCGAAATCAGCTTCAGCAGCGTGGTTTTACCCGCACCATTGCGGCCGATAAGCGCAAAACGGTCACGCGGGCCGATATGAAGGTCCAGCCCGTCGCCATGGGCAGGATCGCCAAATAACCAGCGCCCGCCCTGTTGCAGGCCCAGTCCTTCCCAGCTCAAGATTGGTGGTTCTGCCATCGCGGTGGGCAGGTAAGCGCGCAAGCGGTTGCTGGCAAGGAACAGAGGCGTTCAGCATCGCTTTATCCAGCAAAGCTCACGAGCTGAAGTCTGATAATTTAGGAGTAATGCAATGATCCGTCCAATTTTGCCTTTTGCCGCCGCCGCCATGATCGCCACGCCAGCCGCCGCCGAAGTGGTTATCGACACCAGCGGGCCGGTCGTGGCCCTTTCGGTGAACGAAAGCGTGTCTGTCGATCCCGATATCGCCAATCTCAGCGCGGGTGTGACCACTGCGGCACCCACCGCGGTGGAGGCCATGCGTCAGAATGCCCGGCAGATGAACGATGTGATCGAGCGGATCGAGAAATTGGGGATCGACGCGGATGACATTCAGACAAGCGGCGTGAACCTGAACGCTGAATATGATTACAACCAGCAGACCGGGCGGCAGGTTTTTCGCGGTTATCGGGTGATGAACCGGGTGAATATCGTGTTGCGCGACATTCCGCGCACCGGCGAGGTGCTGGATGCGCTGGTCGCAGCTGGCGCTACAGATCTTGGCGGCATCGGCTGGGCGGTGGACGATCC
>JBASBA010000130.1:0-2440 GCA_049650885.1 Alteraurantiacibacter sp.
GACTTGAGGGCCGGGTGTCCAAAGCCCGGTCCCGGCCGCTCTGAAGGAGATTATTGATGGCAACCTCACCCCAGGCCCGCAAGGCAATCGTCGACAGCGAGAACGCGCTACGCGACACGCTCTGGCCCGATGCAAGCGACCGGCTATGGGCACACAAGACAAGCGGCGGGTTCGTCACCACGCCCAAGACCATGCCCTATATCTGCCGAATCCTCGACGAAATGTCGAAGGACCATCCGCTCGGCCCGACCTATGAAGCGCTCTGGTCCTATACTTGGGGTAACAATGCCTTCCTGCGCTTCAACAAGCCTGACGATGTGACCTTCGCCGCGGGCTTCAGCGGTCAGCGCGGTCGGCGCACCTTGCTCGAACGGATGCGGCGGCTCCAATTGCTCGGCTTTATCGACACCCAGCCCAACGGCAATGAACCGTTCGGCTTCATCTTCCTGCCCAATCCCCATGTCGTGCTCTTTGCCCATCATGAAGGGAAAGGGGCACCGTTGCCCGATCCTGCACCCAAGGGACTGAGCACCCACATCGTGCCCGCGAGCTGGAACGCCTTCGTGTCACGCGCCCTCGATCTGGGCTGCAAGGATGTGAAGCGGCTTCTCAGCCCTCCGCCTCCGCCGCCCCCGACACCCGCCGCTCCCAAGACCGGCCGCCGGCGCGCCAAGAGTGCCACCAAGCCTTGAGACGCAGCTGCGACGAGGACAATAACCATGGCTGGCCCGCCACCCGGAATTTACGACAGCTTCACCGAACAGGGTCTGTTCTGGCTCCCCGGACGTCGCGATGACGAGGTGCCGGGAACGCTCACTTACGACCCCGAGAACGGTGCCGTGCTCAAGCTCCTTGGGATCTTCGGTGAACTTCATGAAGCATTCGGGCGCGCCCTCGCTGGCGGCAACCGCGATGACGAGACGGTGATTCATGGCGTGACCGTGAAGGGCAAGCCGATCAGCCTTCTGCACGCCCATGACACAAATCGGCAGCTCAACATGCCGGGTATCGCGCACGAAACCTGGAAGTCCAATTTACTGGTGATTGGCGCGCACATCACGAGCGCCGACGATGAAGCGATCTTCCCCAAATCCTATTTCCGGTTCGATGAGATCAAGACCTGGCTCGAACACAGCCCATACACTCAGACATTCGACACCGAAGCCAAGACCCTCAATGTCTTCGCCGAAAAACCCCGCGAGGTGGCCTTCGCCTCGCACGCCCACTTCGATGTGAGTTCGGACGGAAGTCTCTATTCGGACAATGATCCGGCAACCCGCTTTGTCATCAACGTGACGAGCCAGTTGGCGATCACGCCGCGCGAGCCGCAGTCACTCAATTGGCATCTCAGCCGTGCCGTGGGCCTCCAGGAGCTCGCATCGCTGTGCACCGGGCATTTCCTGCCGCTCACATCCTTCGAACTGCGCGGGCCGGACGTCGAACTCGGCGGTGGCGGCACGCGACCAGCCGAAGTGCATTTTTACGCACGCATGATTCATGGCGGCGATCAGGACAAAATTAAGTCCAAGCGCCGCACCCCGATCGTGACCGGTCCCGAGCTCAACCGCTTCAATCCGCAGGCCGTGCAGTTGTGGTTCGACCAGTTCGAGGATTTCAGTCCGGCTTTGCGGCTGTTCTTCACCATTACCGGCGAGCGCCAGATGTTCACTAACATCCGGCTGCTCCTCGCGATCCAGGCGCTCGAGGTCTTCCATCGGCGGACCAGCGGCGAGACCGTGATGCCCGAGCAGGACTTCGGTCAATTTTCCAAGGCGATGGTTGCGGCGATCCCGCACGGTACCGAACCCGAAATGCGCGAGAAGCTCGAATCGCTGTATCGCTTCGCCAATGAACCAAGCCTCAAGCAGCGGCTCCGCTCGATCATCGCGACCTTGACCAAGGATTTTGGCGAAGCACCGGCGGGCTTCAACAGCAAGTTCCTCCGCAAGCTCGTCGACACCAGAAACTATTACACCCATTTCTCCGAAGAATTAAGCGGGCGCATCCTTGATGGCGAAGGCATGTATTGGGCAACCCGGCGCGTCATTCTTTTGCTGACACTGCTATTCCTGCAGCGCCTGGGCATTGCCGCAGACGACATCAAACCACTTTTGGAGCGACACCGGGAGTTCGCCCAACTGTGGGCAAAGGCGGAGCGCCCTACATAATTTGGCTGCCGCATTGCGGCGACAATGGCGGTTCTGTCTGAATCTAGTTGAAGGCGACCGCGGTTCACCCGATCAAATTCTGCTATCATGGCCCGGCATGTAGAGCTGCAGGTATATGAGCCGATGTCTGATTTCGCTGACCAAAATCTGTTCGAGATGTTTGTTGCCAACGGGGCGCGACCTGGATTCTGGCTGAGGCGGACCACTTGGGCTAACAGTTGTGCCCGGGTGACATCGGTCGGGCAGTTGACAGGGCCTGCTCCCTATTATGG
>JBASBA010000131.1:0-2382 GCA_049650885.1 Alteraurantiacibacter sp.
CCGCTGGCGTCTGCCCCGTGGCATCACGCCCTTGTGGCTTGTCGCCGGTGCGCAGTTCCGCCAAAATTTTCTTGAGCACGTCGAGTTCGGGATTGGTCGGCACCTCGTCGCTTTTCGAGCTGTCTTCCGTGTTCGCCTGCTTCTTCTGCATCTCTTCCGTCACACGGTTGACGCCGCGCACCATGATGAACAGCGCAAAGGCAACGATCACGAAATTGATCACCGCCGTAATCAACGCGCCATAGCCCAGCATCACCACGCCCGCCTCCTTCAACTCGGCGTAATTCGTGGTGGAACCGGTGTACCCCTCCGGTATCGAACCCAGCAGCAGGAACCAGTTGGAATAGTCGATTTCGCCAAAGATCCAGCCGATCAGCGGCATGATGATGGCGTCTGTGACCTGGGATACAATTCCGCTGAAGGCCGCACCGATCACCACGCCCACCGCCAGATCAATCACGCTACCGCGGGCGATAAATTTCTTGAACTCTTTCAGCATGGCAAACATCCTTTTTGCGAATCTTGAAACACGGCGTGGATTAGCTGCGCAGCCGTGACAAGAGGCAGCGTTGTGGCATCCACTTCACTTGTTTCCGCGCTGCGCCGTGCTATATAGGCAACACACCAGGCTTCGGCCTTACGTTTTCTGGAGGGATTTCGGGTATGTTTACACGTCTGGCCAAGGCGGCCACTCTTATCGTCGGCACATTTGCGCTGGCATCCTGCGGCATCAACTCGGTGCCCGCCGCGGAAGAGACCGCAAAGGCCAAATGGGCCGATGTGGAGGCCGCATTTCAGGAACGTGCCAACCTTCTGCCCAACCTTCAGGAAATCGTGATGAGTTCCGCCGAGGAAGAGCGCGAAACGCTGCAGGGCGTGATCGAAGCTCGCGCCTCTGCCACGCGCCCCGAAATCCAGGTGGATGCCGATGATCTTGGCGATCCCGAGGCGATGCAGCAATATCAGGCCGCGCAAAACGATTTCGGCAGCGCCCTGTCGCGCCTGCTCGTTTCGGTGGAGGCTTATCCGGAACTGCGCAGTCAGGACAATTTCGGCCGCTTCATGACGCAGCTTGAAGGCAGCGAGAACCGCGTGCGCGTGGCCATCCGCGATTATAACGAGGCGGTGCGCCAATATAATACCACCATCCGCACCTTCCCCGACACCATCGGCGCCAACATCATTCACGGCGCAGAACCGATGGTTCCGTATGAAGCTGCAACCGCAGGTGCCGAAGTCGCTCCTGAACTGGATATGCGCAGCGAGTGATTTCACCCGCTGTAAACCGCTCGCTGCTGCGGCAAGCACTTGTCCTGCTGAGTGCCATCATGGCGCTTTGCTGGGCCGGCCTTGCCGCTGCGCAGCCCGTGTTTCCCGAACGCGGCACCGCGCCCGTGGTGGATGGCGCGAATATCATCGACGATGCGACCGAGGCGCGGCTGACGCAGCAGCTTGATGACTTCGAAGAGCGTAACCAGCGGCAGTTCGTGGTGGCCACGGTAGACAGCCTTGATGGCTATGACATCGCCGATTACGGCTATCAGCTGGGCCGCGAATGGGGCCTTGGCGATACCGAGAATAATGACGGTATCATCCTGCTGGTCGCCCCGAACGAGCGCAAGATGCGAGTCGAGGTCGGTTACGGGCTGGAGGCCATTATTCCCGACGGTCTTGCCTATGAATATGTCGAGGGCATGAAACCCTATTTCCGCGACAACAATTACTCTGGCGGGATTGAATGGGGCGCAAGCCAGATCATCCAGCAGCTGGAGCTTCCGCCCGAAGAGGCGGCGCAGGTCGCGCAACAAGCCACGCAGCAGCGCGAAAGCGGCGGCGGTTTCCCCATCGGGACGCTGATCTGGCTGGGCTTCCTGTTTTTCTTCTTCGTCCTGCCGATGATTGGCGGCGGAAAGCGCAAACGCTATCGCCGGGGCGGCATTGGCGGCGCGGTGGGCGACATCATGCTGTGGGAAGCTGGCAAGGCAATTGCACGCGGCGCATCCGGCGGTGGCGGCTTTGGCGGCGGCGGCGGCTTTGGCGGTGGCGGCTTTGGCGGAGGCGGCTTCGGCGGCGGTGGCGGCTCTTTCGGGGGCGGCGGCGCGTCGGGGGGATGGTGACATGGCTATCCTGAACGAAGCGCAGCACACCATCGTATCTGACGCGGTGGCCAGGGCAGAACTTGGCACCAGCGGCGAAATCGTGCCCGTGCTGGCCGAGGCATCCGATAATTACGCCGATATTGCGCTGATGTGGTCAACCGCAATCGCCTTTACCGCGATGAGTATATTCGCCTTCCTGCCCGCCCCTTTCCTAAACCTTTGGGACAGCCTTGCCGGTGGGTGGGAGCATGAGTGGACCACTGGCGAAACTGCCACCATGACG
>JBASBA010000132.1:0-3533 GCA_049650885.1 Alteraurantiacibacter sp.
GCGCACATACCAGGTGCGCGAACTGCCTGTGCTGTCTCGCCCTTCGATAGTAAGCGTCGGCCCATTCACCGCATCCAGCGGCAGAACCATCTGCGAACGCCAGTGGAAGCTGAGCGTGGTGCGCGAATAGTCACGGTCCGTATCATATGCCAATAGCGGATGATCGAACCGGTCCTCGCTCTCCCAGATCAGGCCGATCAGGCCGTTACCCAGGTTAAGTTCGACATCTACGCGCAGCGAATCGGGGCCGGTCGAGACGACCGATGCCATATCGCCGCGCGGGAAATCGACAGTCCAGAATCGCGGATCGAAACGCTGGATGAAGTCAGTTTGCTGACCGTGTCTTTCAGTGGCAAGGCAATAGGCCATTTGCCGTTCTCCTTCAGGCTTCGCGCAGTGCGCGGGCGAGTGCGCTGGCGACCTGGCGTGATGATCTTTGCAGCATGGCAGGGGCATCCGCGCCGCGCGGAGCGGCAAGGTTGATGGAAACGCGAACATCTCGCGATCCGCCTGCCTGGGGACCTGTCTCGATCCGGCCTGAACTGGTCGGCACGAACACTTCGGGTCCGCGCTCTCCCACGAGATAGGCGCTCCCCGGTGCCACCGGCCCGCCTGTTGCGCGCCCCGGCAGGCCAAGGACCGAACCCAGAACGCCATTCAGCAGTGAGCCGAGCGAATTGCCTCCACCCCCGCCTGCGGCCTGTGTGCCGCCAAAAATGCTCGAAATGCCCGATTGCAAGGCTTGCGAGGCGATCTGGCCCATCGCCCGGAAAGCGACATCCTTCAATTCGTCAAAGCCAAGCTTTCCGCGGCGGATTGCCGACAGCAGGCCGCTTTCCAGGACATTGCCTGCCTTCGAGAATCCATCAATCAGCGAAGTGTCGACGACTGATCGCATCGATTCCACATCGGCGCGAAAGCCGCTGGTGCTGGCGCGCACATCGACCATGAGTGTCTCGACGGTTTCATCCATTGCTCTCTTGCTCCAATAGCTGGTCCAGTTGGCTTCGGGTCATGCCGGACTGCTGGTCCTCGGGTGTTTCGAAAATGGCGGCGAATTCGCTGGGGGTTGCTCGCCAGAACCAGTGCGGCGGCCAGCCGAACGTACGACTCGCCGCGCCAGCCAGGCGGCGGGCGTGATCGCTGAAACGATCGCTCATGCTCGGCCTTGAAGGATCTGTTTCAGCAATTCACGCAGCGGGGCGGAAGCGCCGGCCAAGCCCATCGTCATCACAGCCTCACCCACCTCCTCTCGCGAAAGCGAGGCGCGGTTTGCGCAGCAATGCCAGAACAGGCCGGCAATTTCCGACAGGCGCAACTGGCCCTCGCTGGCACGTTCGACCAGTGCGAACAAAGGGCCCAGTTCTTCCTCGGCTGCCACCAGCGCGGCGAAGCTGGGCCGCAAGACACGGCGGTGCCCTGCAATTACCAGCGTTGCCTCACCGCGTGCGGGGTTGGCATCGGGGTTCGTCATGCCGGCACCACTGCTCCAGAGCTTTCAAGCTGCAGGGTGTAGTTGCGCTCGCCATTGAAATCGCCAGCGTAGTCGAGCCGCTGGACGAGGAAACGTCCACGCAGTTTCGCACCGTCTTCAAAGGACAGTTCATAGTCTTCGATCGTGCCTGCCAGCGCATGCGCGCGGATCGACGCTTCGGCTGTACTGCCAAGGAATATGCCCGCCGCGCTGACCGAGACGGAGCGTGTGCCAGCGCCTGAAAGCAGATCTCGCCAGCCTCCCGATTGCTTGTGAGTGACGACCACGGCGTCGCCATTGATCGACATTTGCGTGGTCCGCAGGCCAGCGACGGTTTCATAGGTGGGCGGCTGTGCGCCATCTCCGATCTTGAGGAGGAAGGCGCTGCCTTTCTGGGCTGTCATGAGTGATTTCTCCGGTGTTTTGATCAGGCTTCGAGGATGCGGAAACGGTATTCCAGAAGCACCGCGCGTTTGTTGCGCGGGCGCTGTTCGGCGCGGGCACGCAGGAAAGTTGTGGTGACAATAGAGACGCCGCGATGGGCGGGGGGCAGGCTTTCGATGCGATCTTCTATCTGCGCCACCAAGGCAGCCGTTTCACTGGCCAGATCCCCGCGCGTTTGCAGTTCGATAGCAATGCGGACATCGCGCCCGCGGGTAGTCTTGGTGCTCCAGTCAGTGCTGGCGCTGGCGGCGATACCCAGCCACGGCAGGCTTGCGCGCGACGGCGCTTCTTCGGTGACATCGTTAAGGGCGGTGGACAGAACCGGGTCACTGGCAAGCCAGTCGACAAGGATGAGGCGCAGTAGGCTTTCCATCTGTCAGGGTTCCCTTGTGCTGTTGGGCCAGAGCAAGCGCGCATCGCGCCAGCGCTGCGGATCTTGCCGGCGGGCGCGCAAAGCATTCTCAGCAAGCGCCTCGGCACTGGCGCGGGCGCGCCCGGCCAGCCGTTTGGCAATGGCGGCGAAAGGGGGCGTGGATGCCTTCATCATGCCAGACGCATCCGGCGCCACGGCTGCCACATGGCAGCCACCGAAGCTGGCGGCATGTGGCCTTCGCCGCCATCGTCGCGTTCTCGATACTGGTGTGCGGCAAGGCGGACGATGCCGTGCCGCATTCCCACGGGCAGGCCCGCCCAGTCGGACGCAAGCCCGGCATCGAAGCGAACCACGATCCGTTTTTGCGCCACCAGTCCTGTCAATCGCACACGGCCACAGCCCTGGGCTGTGATGTCGATCATATACGTATCGACCGGCAGGGCCGTGCGGGTGCCGTCTGCGCCAAGCGCCTCGACACCCGTGATGGCAATGACAGGCGATGTTGCGATGCGCTGCCAGTCGCGATCGCTGCGCATCACCTCCTCGCAGCCCGTTTCAAGTGGCATGATGCCGGTGAAGGCTTCACATGTATCCAGCGCTGCATGAAGCAAGGCAACAAGGCCCTCATCATCGCGCGTGGTGGTGATTGCGAGCCAGTGTTTCAGCTCTGCAAGCGCCGCGTCCGCCAGGGCGGTCGGCACGATGATAGCCCGCTTCATGGGTATAAAATCCTTTATGGTTCAGGCTCCTCGGGTGCCCGGCAAGGGCGTTTGCACCCCTGGCCTCGCGCGGCTGCGCGGCCTGCAACGCACACAGCTTTCCGCGCGTCTGGCGGGGTCACTCACACGCAGGCGGAAACGAGAAACAGACAAATGACGCACCCGCCCGCCGCATCGCGAACGAAGGGTCTCGGCGGCGGGCGGATGCGAAACGGGCGGCGGAAAAATTTCCGCCGCCCGCTGATCGAAACGTCGTGAGGCGCGCGCTTACGCTTCGATTTTCAACAGCTTGATGGCGGAGGAATCGAGGACCTGGCCGCCAACACGTTTCGTTGCGTAGAAGTGCACGAAGGGCTTGTTGGTGAAGGGATCGCGCAGGATCTGCGTGGCAGAGCGTTCCGCGATGATGTAGCCGGCCTTGAAGTTGCCGAAAGCGATCGGCACGCTGCCGGCAGACACATCGGGCATATCCTCGGCCTCGATCACCGGATAGCCAAGCAGGCGATCGGGCTGTCCTTCAACC
>JBASBA010000133.1:0-8245 GCA_049650885.1 Alteraurantiacibacter sp.
GTTGCGAACGGCAAGGCAAAGCGGGTGCTGGGTTGGGAACCTGCCTATCCGACCTATATCGAAGGGCTCAGGGCTGTGAAGGAACAGGCTTCGTCGGCACGGCCTGCGGTTTGGCCTGGCGGGCACGCAGTGCAATGAACAGCCCGATCACCGCCAGTACGGCACCGGATACGGTCAGCGCGTTCCATCTATATGCCTCGAACAAGGTGGTGAGCAGCATGGCAACGATCACCGTGACGATCCCGTTGTAGGCCGCGCGGCCCGCACCAATCTCTCGCACCAGCGTATAATGTAGCGGGAAGGTGACGACACTGCCGGCTATCGCCAGCCAGCCGATGCCCAGCCAGAACGTGCCGCGGTCCGGCAGCACGGGTGGCCCTGCGGTTATCCATGCCAGCGCGACATCGGCAATGGTGCCATACAGCATCGCCCAGGCCAGCAGGCTGACCATCGGCAGCGCGCGGCCCGTCTCGTTCGCCTGCACCACATTGGCGATGCTGGCAGACGCGATGCCCAGCACGGCCCAGAAGATGCCCAGCGGAATCGAACCGCCCAGCGGGTTCAGCCCTGCCTCGTGCCACAGCAACAGGCTGATGCCCGCCATCGCGATAAAGGTGCCGATCACGAAGTCGCGCGTGATCCGTTGCCCCAGCAATAGCCAGCCAAGCACGGCGTTGAACACGATCAGCAAGGTGAACATTACCGCGACGATGCCCGATGTCAGATGCAGTTCGGCGCGATAGACGAAGTTGAAATTGCCGCAGAACTGCGCGATTCCCACCGCAAGCGCCAGCAAATGTCCCGGCTTGCCGATGGCCAGTGACTTGCCCATCAGCCTGGCCACCAGGAAAATCGCGGGCGTGGCGACAAGGAACCGTATCGAGACAGACCAGCTAGGCGCAACGCCGTCAATCTGGTCGGTTATCACCCACCAGGTGCTGCCCCAGATCATGCCTGTCAGCAGGAACGGGAACACGACACGCGGCCGCAGCAGCGTATGATCGGGTTGCGGCGCGGTCATAACGCGCTGATGGCCCTGCCCAATGCCTGCGCGTGATCGGGATCGGTCGCCCAGCTGGTGACCAGCCGGACGCAAGCCTCGTCCCAATCGTAAAAGGCGAAACCCTGCCCGCGCAGCGCGGCGCGCTCATCGGCGCTCATCCGCACGAACAGCTCGTTCGATTCGACCGGGTGAAGCAGCCGTCCGCTTGCGGCGCTGGCGATTTCGGCTGCCGCATCATTCGCAGCGCGGGCGATTTCCAGCCAAAGATCACCCTCCAGCATGGCGATGATCTGGGCGGCGAGATACCGCCCCTTGCTTTGCAAATGGCCAGCGCGCTTGCGCCGGAAACGCAGCATGTCCGCTTTTTGGGTGTCGAACAGGATTATCGCCTCTGCGCCCATTCCTCCGTTCTTCACCAGTCCGAAGCTGAGGGCATCGACAGGGCCAGCCGTTTCGGCGGGCGACGCACCCAGGAATGCGGCGGCGTTGCCAAAGCGCGCACCATCCAAGTGCAGACCAAGGCCGTGCTCCTTCGCCAGCGCAGCGATGGCCGCCAACTCGTGCGGACGGTAGCAAAGCCCGTATTCGCTTGCCTGCGTGATGGAAATTGCCTGCGCCGGAACCTGGTGCACACCGCGCGTAATGCCCGACAGCACGCTGCCTACCGATTGAGGTGTCAGCTTTGCGCCCGTCCCTTCGGCCAGCAGCAATTTCGCACCGTGCAGGTAAAATCCGGGCGCGCCGCATTCGTCCATCTCGATATGCGCTTCTTCGTGGCACACCACGCCGCCATGCGGGTCCACCATCGTGGCCAGTGCAAGGCAATTGGCGGCCGTGCCCGTTGCCACCCACAACGCCGCGCAATCTCTTCCGAACATGGCGGTAAAGCGGGCATCCAGTTCCCGGCTGAGCGCATCGGTATCGTAAGGCGTATCGGCGCTGTCGGCAGCGCGCATCGCGTCCCACAGGCGAGGATGTACGGGGGCGGCGTTGTCAGACAGAAAATGCATCGCGGAACGCCATGGCCGTGGGGATCGTTCAGCGCAAGAAGGAGAAATTCATGTCAGAGATCAAAGTAACCGATGAAACCACTCACGGCGCATACCGTGTCGAGGTGGAAGGTGCAGACCAGCCAGCCGAACTGACCTGGCAGGCGCGCGGCAAGGCCCGCATCGCCGATCATACTTTCACGCCGCCCGCAGCGCGCGGAAAGGGCGTCGCCTTCGACTTGGTGAAATTCATGGTGGAGGATGCGCGCGACAAGGGTTTCACCATCGTGCCGCAGTGCCCCTATGTGGCGGCGCAGTTCCGCAAGCATGAGGATTGGGCAGACGTCCGCGCCGAAATCGAAAGCTAGGCTTGCTCAGCGCGGCAATTTTGCAAAATCGACGGCAGCGATCGATTCAAGAACCTTGGCCCGGATGGCCCTGGCTTCTTCGACAGGCAGCCCTTCGATCGCGAAATTGCCGCCGGCAAGGCCGAACTTCAGCGCGCAATACCCGCGCAGACCGGCAAGCGGCCCTTGCGCAATCTCGATGGATTGAAGCCTGATACGGCTGGCAACATCGGTGCGCGGGGCAAGCCAGCCACGCCGCGTATATACAAATAGCGCATCCACCGCGTGCCGCTGATACCGCCACAAGAACGCCTGTTGCAGGGCAAAGATTACACCCAGCACCGCCATGATGGCCGCGCCGATGCCAATTCCCTGCGCCCCTGGCGGCAATATTGCCTTGGCGATCAGAAATGCCAGCGCAGTGAAGAAAGATATTCCTGAACTCAGAACCATTCTATCGACCCGGTATTTCACACTGGGGCGGCACCATGCGACGTCAGTGCCGGGCAGGGAAAAGCCGGATGCGTCGACGATCGGCTGCAGTTCATGCAGCTTGGCAAAAGGCGCGACATCGTGATTCGCGTTCCTGGAATCCTGCGCCAGGCTGATGAATGACAGGCCGTGCCAGCCGAACAGGCGGCGAATAAAGCCGGTTTTCAACACCAGCGCCTGAACGCGGTGGATCGGCATCACCACGTCAGTTTTCGTCAACAGCCCGCGACGCCGGCGGAACCCCTTGGGCGTCCGGTCCAGCCGAAATTCCCAGTCCCGCAAAAAGGTGGTGACGATACCGCTGGCCATGCCAACGACAATCACCGCCGCAATGGAATAGACCAGCGCGACGATCTGCGCGGCCATGCCATAGCCGGACACCAGTGCCCCTGCATCCGCAAACCCGTCATCGCGGAACCAGTCTGCCACAGCATCCCACGGATCGAACGGCAGGAGGAATTCCAGCTGTTGCATCGCGCCCAGCAGAACGGCGAAAACCACCAGCGAGAAATTGAACAGGCCAAAGGTGAACAGGCGCTTTGGATTCATCGCGAACAGCGTTTCGGCAGCAGTCTCTGCGACTGCATCAACTCCATCCGGCGTGCCATCCGGATCGGCGGGCGCGTTTTCCCCGTCCACCATTTCGCGAACCGTATCGCGCAGCTTTTCCCCTTCTGTCTCGGAGACATAGGAAAGCTTCAGTTCGTCTTTCCCTCCTGCACCCGTTTCAAACTTCACCTCGACAAGGCCAAGGATGCGCGGGATCAGTTTCTGCTCGAGGCTTACATCCTGAATGCGATCATAGGGAACAGAGCGGGCAGAGCGGCTGATGATACCCTGCTCCAGCCGCACGTCGTTTGCACCGATCCGGTAACGCAGGCGATACCACGACAGCCACGGAGCGCCCACCATCAGGACAAACAGCGTCAGCGCGCCCAGCGCTATCAGCAATGCCGGAACCTGCTTCGCGTCATCCTTCCCCAGGACGGAATAGAATGCGAAGACGAGCGGTATCAGCGCCTGCCCCGCAGTGCGCAGTGTATTTACGGCCAGTGTCAGCTTGCTCACCCGCCGCCATTCGCCGATCTCCACTTCCTGCTCGCCCGTGACTGCGGCCTCGCTCACAGCGATTCGCGCTTCACATGGGCACGAATATCCTCCCGCATGGCCATCGCATCATCATGGGCAAGACCCGGCAGCGTGACGGAGGAATTGTGTGTGCCCGCCGTGTGCAGGATAAGCCGTGCAATGCCAAAAGCACGCTCCAGCGGTCCTTGCTCCACATCCAGATGCTGCACCCGGCTGAACGGCACCACCGTATCGGCATGGAACAGAACGCCCTTCACCACGCGCAGCCGATCATCAGACATCTGATACCCGCGCGCCATGAAACGCTTTACCGGCACCAGCAGCACGAAGATGAGAGCCACGAGCGCAGGAATAATCATCGGTGCCCAGGTCCACGGCGACGGCAACGCCCCGACAACGCCCAGCACCGTCGCACCGATAAGGAAAGGCAGGACGGTAAGCGCGCCCTCGATCCGCATGA
This sequence comes from Alteraurantiacibacter sp., assembly GCA_049650885.1. Lineage (GTDB taxonomy): Bacteria > Pseudomonadota > Alphaproteobacteria > Sphingomonadales > Sphingomonadaceae > Alteraurantiacibacter. The sequence continues at coordinate 4,381 of JBASBA010000133.1, forward strand.
CGATGGTGTAGGCCGGATCGAGTTTCGTGAGCGGTTCTTTATCCATCTGGTGGTTTATAACTGCAACACACCTTTTTGAAAGCCCTCAAACGCCGGGACTGGCTTGTCTTTCGCTCATGCCTCCGAATGAGCGTCCTCGCTAGATGCGCAGCACAGCTGCGCCCGCTGCGGGCGGCCATTCGGCCGTGCAATCCGCTGGTCGCGGACCGTGGCAACGCAAGCGCGAATGCGCGTCCGCAGCGGGTCCAGCTTGCTGGACAAAAAGCGAGGAAAGCCAAGTGAGCGAACGCGAGCGCCGGCGCCTGAGGCCAACACGCAAAACCATTTTTCACCGAAAAATGGTGCCACGAGAGAGAATCGAACTCTCGGCCTCACCCTTACCAAGGGTGCGCTCTACCACTGAGCTACCGCGGCTAACCGAAACAGGCGCGCCCTATTGTCGTCTCTTAAATGAAAGTCAAGCCAAGCTTGAGCCGAAACGCGCCTTGCGCCAAGGGTATGCGCCATGAGCAATGATTTGTCCCGCGAAGAACGACTGGCCGCGCAACTTCGCGCCAACCTGAAGCGTCGCAAAGCGCAAAAGAAGGCGATGGCGCCCGGTTCTTCCGGCAAAGGGGCAGACAACAGGGATGGCGAATCGCCAGACCTTTCCAAGACCGGCAACGAAAGCTAGTGCGCCTGCTCCTGCAAGCCCGTTCTCGTAAATGAAGTGAGAGAAACATGCCCAAGCTGATCCTCGTGCGCCATGGCCAATCCGAATGGAACCTGGCCAACCGTTTCACCGGCTGGTGGGATGTCGATGTCACCGAAAAAGGCGTGGCCGAAGCGAAAGCGGCGGGTCGCCTGCTGAAAGAAAAGGGCGTATTGCCCACGCTGGCCTTCACCTCCGTTCAGAAACGCGCGATCAAGACGCTGCACCTGGCACTGGAAGAGTGCGATCGGTTGTGGATTCCCGAAACCAAGGACTGGCGGCTGAACGAACGCCACTATGGCGGCCTGACAGGACTGAACAAGGAAGAAACCCGCGAGAAGCACGGGGAGGAGCAGGTGCACGTCTGGCGTCGCAGCTTTGATGTGCCACCGCCCGAAATGCCCAAGGGCGACAAATACGATCCCGGCGACGATCCCCGCTATGAAGGCATCGACGTGCCGCAGACGGAGAGTCTGAAGCTGACGATCGAGCGGGTGCTGCCCTATTGGCAAAGCGACATCCTGCCATTGTTGGAAGCGGGCGAAACGGTGATCATCTCGGCCCACGGCAATTCCCTGCGCGCGCTGGTGAAGCATCTGTCGAACATTTCCGACGACGAGATTACCGGCCTTGAAATCCCCACAGGCCAGCCGATCATCTACGACTTCGAAAGCTCCGCCCCCGTGGGCGAGCATTATTACCTGAAGGACGCCTGAGCCCATGAATGCTCCTGTCGCAATCGTTATGGGCAGCCAGTCCGACTGGCCAACGATGACAAAGGCCGCCGCCGTGCTGGACGAACTGGGCGTGCGATATGACGCGCGCATCGTTTCTGCCCACCGGACACCGGACCGGCTGCATGCATTCGGCAAGAACGCGGCGGACGATGGCTTCAAGGTGGTGATTGCAGGCGCGGGTGGCGCAGCCCACCTTCCCGGCATGATCGCCGCGCTGACGCATCTTCCCGTGCTGGGCGTGCCGGTGCAAAGCCGTGCCCTGTCCGGCCTCGATAGCCTGCTTTCCATCGTGCAGATGCCCGCAGGGGTGCCCACCGGCACGCTGGCCATCGGCGATGCCGGTGCCATCAACGCCGGAATCATGGCCGCATCCATCCTCGCCCTGAATGACGATGCGCTTACCGAAAGGCTGAAAGCCTATCGCGCAGCGCAAACCGGCAAGGTGGCGGAAAAACCTTCGGACAATTCATGAGCGCGCTTCCTACCGGCTCCACCATAGGCATTCTGGGCGGCGGGCAACTGGGCCGCATGCTGGCCATGTCCGCCGCGCAGCTTGGCTATCGCTGCCATATCTTCGCGCCGGAGCGTGATAGCGTGGCCGCCGAAGTCTCTGCCAGCTTTACCTGTGCAAACTGGCACGATGCAGAGGCGTTGGTCGAGTTTGCCCGCGATTGCGACGTCATTACCTACGAATTCGAGAACGTGCCCGTCGGCCCGTTGTCGAAACTGCCGCAGGAAATGCTGACCCCCGGCCCCCGCGCCCTGGAAGTGGCGCAGGATCGCGTGCGCGAAAAGCAGTTCATCCAGGAAGTGGGCGGAACCCCTGCCGATTTCGTGGCGATTCACCATGACAGCGAACTGGCTGACGCGGTGGAACGTATCGGCGTGCCCGGTATCCTGAAGACCCGCCGCGATGGTTATGACGGCAAGGGCCAGTGGTCGATCACCGAACGCGCCGACGCGCAAGGCGTGCGCATCCCTGAAAGCGGCTGCGTTTACGAAGCGCGTCTGAACTTCGAATGCGAATTCTCCGTCATCCTTGTGCGCGGACGCGATGGCGAGGTGCGCTTCTGGGATTCCACCCGCAACCGCCACGACGATGGCGTTCTGGCCCATTCCGAACTGCCCGCCCCCGCCATTGTGGGCGCGCAGGTGAACGAGGCGCGCAACATGGCGCGCAAGGTTGCCGATGCGCTGAACTATGTCGGCGTGCTGACGCTGGAATTCTTCGCCACGGCAAAGGGGCCAGTGTTCAACGAGATGGCCCCCCGCGTCCACAATTCCGGCCACTGGACAATCGAGGGCGCGACCACCAGCCAGTTCGAAAATCACATACGCGCCATTTGCGGCCTGCCGCTGGGTGCGACCGATAGCGTTGCAGACACGATCATGATGGACAATCTGATCGGCGAGCAGGCGCTGGACCTTACTGGCCATCTGTCCGGTGGCCGCGCGCATGTGCACCTCTATGGCAAGTCCGAAGCCCGCGCGGGCCGCAAGATGGGCCATGTCACGCGAGTGGGATGATGAACCGTGACGTGCTGTTCATCGTCGCACGGGCGACCAATGGCGTTATCGCGAGTGATGGCGCTGTGCCCTGGGCCATTTCAGAGGATCTGAAGCGGTTCAAACGCCTCACCATGCACAAGCCCATGATCATGGGCCGCAAGACATTCGAGAGCCTGCCCGGACTGCTGCCAGGCCGCCGCCACATCGTCCTGACGCGGCAAGCGGGCTGGCAGGCAGAAGGCGCGGAAGCAGCGGCCACTCCGCAAGCTGCAATGGCACTGGCTGGTGATGGCGATATCGCGATCATCGGTGGCGCGGAGATATTCGATCTGTTCTGGGACCGGGGCACGACATTCGAACTGACCGAGGTGTTCGAGGATACATCGGGCGATGTAACCATGCGATCCCCGGCCGACGATCCTGGCTGGCGCGAGATCGCGCGTGAGAGCCGCCCTGCTAAAGACGGCTTTCCGCCCTATGATTTCGTGACGTTCGAGCGGCGCAGGCTTGCATGAAGCGCGTGCTGATCGGCTTTGGCAGCGTGCTGCTGCTGGCGGCAATCGCCTTTTTCACGCTGGCCCCCGGTATTGCGGAGCGGCAGCGTAACCAGATCGGCGGCCAGCCGCTTCCCGAAATCACGCAGGAAGCACGCGCCTTGCACGAAACGCTGACCATAGCGGATTTGCATGGTGACACGCTGCTGTGGAAACGGGACTTGCTGGAGCCGGCAGAACGCGGCCACATAGACCTGCCCCGCCTGCGCGATGGCAGTGTGGCCTTGCAGGTCTTCTCCAGCGTCACCAAGACGCCGAAGAACCAGAATTACGACAGCAACACAGACGAAACCGATAACATCACCCTGCTTGCCATCGGCCAACTGCAGCCTGTGCGCACGTGGACATCCTTGCTGGAACGCACGCTGTGGCAT
>JBASBA010000134.1:0-12479 GCA_049650885.1 Alteraurantiacibacter sp.
GGCTGCACCACGGTATCCGCCGTTCCCTGGATGAAGATGCCCGATGCGGGGCAGGGTGCAAGAAAGCTGAAGTCATACATATTCGCGGGCGGCGCGATGGAGATGAAGCCGCGAATCTCGGGCCGGCGCATCAGCAATTGCATACCGATCAGCGCGCCGAAGGACACGCCACCAACCCATGTAGTCTGCGCCTCGGGGTGGATCTGCTGAACCCAGTCCAGCGCGCTGGCGGCATCCGACAGTTCGCCGATGCCATTGTCGAAACTGCCCTGGCTTTTGCCAACGCCGCGAAAGTTGAAGCGCAGCACGGCAAAGCCGCGATTGACGAAGGTCTTGTACAATTGCTGCACGATACGGTCATTCATCGTACCGCCGCCCTGGCTGTGCGGGTGCAGGATCATGGCCACCGGCGCGCGCGGACGCGGCGCGGGGGAGAAACGGCCTTCGAGGCGACCTTCGGGGCCGGGGAAAATTACATGGGGCATGGGCGGTTGGTGCTCTGCTTGAGAATGGGCCGAAACCGCGCGGGTGGCGCGGCGCAAGTGGGCGGCTATATAGGGATTATGTCGCTTTTCGCAATTATTCTCGCATGACCCGTGTTTATCTTGACCATGCCGCCACGACTCCGCCGCGCGCGCAGGCGCTTGTGGCGGTGGATGAAGGCTTTGCCAGATGGGCCAATCCGTCCTCTCCCCATGCGCAGGGGCGAAAGGCCCGCGCCCTGCTGGAAGACGCGCGGGAGCGTTGCAAACAGGCGCTGGACTGGGATGGAGAGCTGATCTTCACCAGCGGCGCAAGCGAGGCCGCAGCCTTGGCGCTGCACAACGTCAAGGCTGGCGCACGACTGGTGAGTGCGGTGGAGCATGATTGCATTCGTGGCACCGCGAAAGATGCCGAGCGTTTGCCGGTGCAGCCGGATGGCGCGCTTGATCTGGAAATGCTGAACGAGGCCGTGCAGCGCGAATGTCCGCTTGTGGCCGTACAGCATGTAAATTCCGAAACCGGCAACCGTCAGGATCTGGAAGCGGTTGTACGCACGGTGCATTCGGCTGGCGGCCTGCTGCTGGCAGACTGCGCGCAATCGGCGGGCAAACTCGCCATGCCGCCATGCGATATGGCGATAATCTCGGCGCACAAGTTCGGCGGCCCGATAGGAATTGGCGCGCTGCTGCTGCGCGATTACAATTTGCTGGAACCTGTAGGCGGGCACGAGCGTGGCTATCGCCGTGGAACGGAGAATTTGCCCGCAGCATTGGGCATGGCCGCCGCGCTGGAGGCAAAAGCGCCCTATCTTTCCGACGAAGTGCTTGAAGCGCGGGAGCGACTGGCCGCCACGGTGAGAAATGCAGGTGGCATCTGGTTTGCGGATCGCCTGTTCGACCCTGTGCCATTCGTAAATGCTTTGGCGATGCCTGAAATGTCCGCCACAGCGCAGGTGATGCGGTTCGACATGGCGGGCTTCGCCGTATCGCAGGGCAGCGCCTGTTCCAGCGGCACGATGAAGACCAGCCACGTGATGTCAGCGATGGCGGTGGATGAAGCGGTGGCGGATCGCACCATCCGTGTATCGCTGGGCTGGAACACCACGCCGCAGGAGGTGGATGCCTTTGCCAAAACGTGGGCGCAGCTTCAGTGAAGCATGGTCTTCTCTCCCAGCGCGTGGGTGGTGTCGGCCCGAATCGTGCAAGGGAACCATGCTTGCATAAAGACCATTAATCACCGCCAGCAAAATATCGTGCGCAAGGTGCCACTTGCGCGATTGCCCTTTTGCAAACGGCGCGTTTGCAGGCTTTTCACCACCCTCGCGCCATAATCACGATCTGAAATTCGTTCAATTCGCCGCAGGGAGTGGCAACGCAAATGATCTACCTTGACTACCAGGCAACCACCCCTCTGGCACCCGAAGCGCGCGATGCCATGATGCAATGGCTGGACGGGCCGGACGGCACCGGCTTTGGCAATCCGCACAGTCCGCACCGCATGGGCCGCATGGCCGCCGCGGCTGTCGATCTGGCGCGGGACCGGGTGGCGGCGCTGTTTCCGCCTAATGGCAGGGTGATCTTCACCAGCGGCGCGACCGAGGCGATCAATCTCGCCATGCGCGGCTGCCCTGGTAAAGGCGCGATCAGCGTATCCGCCATCGAACACGCCGCCGTGCTGGATACCGCGCACGCCATCGGCAAATGTCACGAGCTTAACGTCGCCAGCGACGGGCAGTGCAATGCGAAGCAGGATATTCCGGCCAACACAAAGCTGGTTGCCGTGATGCAGGTGAATAACGAGATCGGCGTGATCCAGCCGACCGTTGAATTTCACCGCAAGGCCAAGGCGGCGGGCGCGCTTTATCTGTGCGATGCGGTGCAGGCCTACGGCAAATTGCCAGTGACAGGCGCGGACATGATCGCCGTGTCCGCGCATAAGTTGCATGGGCCAAAAGGCATCGGCGCCCTGTGGGTGCGAAACGGTATCGAACTGGAGCCGATGCAGACAGGCGGCGGGCAGGAAGCGAACATCCGCTCCGGCACATTAAGTCCGGCGTTGTGCGCAGGCTTTGGCGCGGCCGCAATGGTCGCCAAAGAGCGCATGGAAGAAGATGCCGCGCATATCGAAGCCCTGTGGAACCGCGCGCGTGAACTGTTTGAGGGCTGGGAATTGAACGGTAGCGCGGAGGCGCGCTGGCACGGCAATCTCAATATCCGCAAGAAGGGGCTGGATGTAGGCCGCCTGCTGTCGGACTGCCGCGACGTGATGTTCTCCGCCGGTTCCGCCTGTGCTAGCGGATCGGGTCGGCCCAGCCACGTGTTGCAGGCCATCGGGCTTGATGCTGCACAAGCGAAAAGCTCAATCCGTTTGGGTTTTGGCCGCTATACCGCCATTTGTGACCTTGAAACCGCCGCCGAAAAGGTTAAGATTGCTGCATCGCAACAAGGATAGACCCCATCAAAGTCACCTTTATTACGCGCAAGAATGAAAAGGTAGAGACGCAAGCGTCTCCCGGTACTCGCCTGCTGGAAGCAGGGCAGGCGGCAGGTATGCCGCTGGAAGGAACCTGCGAGGGCCAGATGGCATGTTCCACCTGCCACGTAATCGTGGCGAGGGAATGGTTCGACAAGCTCGAACCTGCGGTAGAGGACGAAGAGGACATGCTGGACCTTGCCGCCGATGTGCAGGCAACCAGCCGCCTTTCGTGCCAGATCATGTTGACAGAGAAACTGGACGGTATCGAAGTGCGCATTCCCAGCGACAGCAATGACGCGCAGGGGTTCTAGGCAAACAGACCAAATAAAACCCCGCCGCACTCTTTGGTGCGACGGGGTTGAGCGAAGGCTCGATCCTCGTTTTCGGGAGGGGGATGATCGCAAGGATCAGGCGGCTTCGTTCAAGCTATTCTTTTGCTGGTCTTCCAAAGCGGAGATCAACGCCTTGGAGAATGCGGGAATATCGTCCGGGTTCCGGCTGGTAATAAGATTTCCATCGATCGCGACTTCCTGATCCACGACGTTGGCACCGGCGTTGGAAAGGTCCGTGCGGACGCTGGGCCAGCTGGTTACCGTCTTGCCGCTAACGACGCCAGCTTCGACAAGCAGCCAAGGTGCATGGCAGATTGCGGCAACGGGCTTCCCCGCAGCGCAGAAATCGCCAACAAGCTTTATGGCCTTATCATTCATGCGCAGGATATCCGGGTTCATCTGGCCACCGGGCAGTAGCAGGGCGTCAAATTCGCTTTCCTCGGCCTCGTCCACGGTCAGATCGACCTTCACCGAATTGCCCCAGTCCTTTTCGTCCCAGCCCTTGATTTCGCCGTCTTCCAGACTGACGATAACGGTTTCGTAACCGGCATCGTCGAGGTTGGATTTCGGCTTTTCAAGCTCTGACTGTTCGAAACCGTCGGTGGCGAGAATCATGATACGTTGGGCCATAGTGGCGTTCCTTTCGGGGAATTGGTGTTTGGCCCATCAACGGGTGGGGAAAGCATGTCGTTCCACGCTGTCCGCCGAGTGGAGACAGTGATAGGGCGAAGTGTATGGCAACCGTCGAAGAACCTGATGACTCCGCCGCGGGCATCACCCGCGAACCTTTTGAAAGCGCGCTGGAGAGCCGCTATCTCGTCTATGCCTTGTCCACGATTACCGCGCGTTCGCTGCCGGATCTGCGAGACGGGCTGAAACCGGTTCACCGTCGGTTGTTATGGACTATGCGGCAGTTGCGCCTGTCGCCTGACAACACATTCAAGAAAAGTGCCCGCGTGGTGGGCGATGTTATCGGCAAATATCACCCGCATGGCGATGTGCCGGTGTATGATGCGATGGTTCGCCTCGCCCAGCCGTTCACGCTGCGCTATCCGCTGGTGGAGGGGCAGGGCAATTTCGGCAATATCGACGGCGATAATGCCGCTGCCTATCGTTATACAGAGTGCCGCCTGACGCGCACAGCGATGCACCTGATGGACGGGCTGGACGAAGGCACTGTCGAGTTCACCCCCAACTACAACAACGAGGAAGAAGAGCCGGTTATCATGCCGGGCCTGTTCCCCAACCTGTTGGCGAACGGCGCCAGCGGCATTGCAGTGGGCATGGCAACCAGCATACCCAGCCACAACGTGGCAGAGGTACTGGATGCCGCTGAAATGGTGTTGTTCAACAATGATGTGACGCACCAGGAATTGATGGGCGTTTTCAAAGGTCCTGATTTTGCCACCGGCGGCCTTGTGGTCGATAGCGAGGAGGCGATCAGCCATGCCTACGAAACAGGGCGCGGCAGTTTCCGCGTGCGCGGGCGTTTTCATGCAGAGGAGGCGGAGAGCGAGGAAGATCGCGAGGCAGGTATCGAGCGGCTGAAGGGCGGCGGATACCAGCTGGTGATCTCCGAAATTCCTTACCAGGTGCCCAAGGGCAAGCTGATAGAGCAGATCGCGGCCACTATTGGTGACAAGAAGCTGCCGATCCTTGAGGATGTGCGGGACGAGAGCGACGAACAAGTGCGCATCGTGCTGGTGCCGCGAAGCCGGAACATCGATCCCGAACTGCTGAAGGAAAGCGTCTACAAGCTCACCGATCTGGAAACCCGCTTCGGGCTTAACCTCAACGTGCTGGACGCTACCCGCACACCGATGGTGATGGGCCTGAAGGAATTGCTGGGCAACTGGGTGGCCCACCAGATCGAGATATTGCAACGCCGCACCACGCATCGCCTCGCCAAGATCGCGGACCGGCTGGAACTGCTGGAAGGCTATATCATTGCCTTCCTCAACCTTGACCGGGTGATTGAGATCATCCGGACGCAGGATGAGCCAAAGCCGGTGATGATGGCGGAATTCGGCCTGACCGATCGCCAGACCGAGGCTATTCTCAACATGCGTCTGCGCAGTCTGCGCAAGTTGGAGGAAATGCAGCTTCGCAGCGAAAAGGACGAGCTGCTGAAGGAGCAGGACGAGCTTCAGAAACTTCTTGATGCGCCGTCTCGCCAACGCACCCGCCTGAAGCGGGACATGGCCAGGCTGCGGAAGGAATACGGGCCGGAAACCGAAATCGGCGCGCGTCGCACGACGATTGCCGAGGCGGCGCCCACGGTGGAATTCAATCCCGATGCCATGATCGAGAAGGAGCCGGTGACGGTGATCCTTTCCTCCAAGGGCTGGGTGCGCGCGGCAAAGGGCCATGTGGAACTGGGCACGGATGGCCGTGGCGATTTCAAATACAAGGAGGGCGATGGCCCCGCGTTCGCGCTCCATTGCCAGACGACGGACAAATTGCTGCTGTGCGGGGCGGACGGGCGGTTTTTCACGCTTGGTGCAGACAAATTGCCCGGTGCCCGCGGTTTTGGAGAGCCGGTGCGCAACACGCTGGATATCGATGCCGCCACGCAGATCATCGCGGTGGTCGTGCATGAAAAGAACAAGCAGGTGCTGCTAGCCTCCACCATCGGCAAGGGCTTCGTCGCGATAACCGATGAACTGCTGGCCGAAACGCGCAAGGGCCGCCAGGTGGTAAATTTGAAGAACGATGCAAGGCTGCTGGTTGCCCGCGCCATCCCGCCAGAGCATGATCACGTCGCCGTGGTGGGGGAGAACCGCAAGCTGGTGGTCTTCGCGCTGGAAGAAATGCCGGTGATGACGCGGGGGCAGGGCGTGACGCTGCAACGCTTTCGCGACGGCGGCCTTTCCGATGTCACCACGTTCAAGCTGGAGGATGGCCTTAGCTGGACGATGGGCGGCGATACGGGCCGGACGCGGACAGAGAATGAAATCGGCATGTGGAAGGTCGCACGTGGGGCGGCTGGCCGTCTGCCGCCGCAAGGTTTCCCGAAGGACAACAGGTTCTAGACACGAAAAACCCGGCAGGATCGCTCCTGCCGGGTCTTTTGGTGATAGGATAAACCCGTCCGGTTAGCCGGCCTGTGCGGCCAGTGCAGCTTCCAGGTCCGCCATCATGATGCGGGCCATCAGCGTGCCGTTGGGATCAACCGCGAACATGTTGCGCGGCAGGGTAACCATGGTCTCGTCTTCACGCATGATCACCACGTTGGTGCCTTCGATATTATCAATCGTGCCCAGCGGCTGAGGATCGGCGGTGACAACGGTTGCGCCTTCTACCAGCGCCGTTGCCAGAGCGGCTTCGGCAGCTGCAACCTGCTCTTCATGCATCTGGACAAGCTGGTCACGTGTGATGTTCAGAGTGGGGCCGGTGTCGCTGGTGCCAAAGGCATTGGCAGGCAATGGAATCTGGTATTCCCCAACCGTCAGGAGAACGGCCTGCTCGTTGGCGTCAGCAACGGTGCCGATGGCGGTGCCATCATTTCCCATAACGGTATCGCCAATATCCTGCGCCATGGCGGGGTTGGCGGCGATTGCTGCAAGTGCGGCAGCGGCGGTGAGTGCGATCTTCTTCATGCAAAAATCCCTTCGTTCCAAACCCTCACATGACGATGGGTCTGGGAGTTGAATTCCTCCGACATGGCCGTGAAAGGCGCCGGAAATGGCGTGCGGGTGGCAAGCACCCGGCATGTGCCGGGGCAGACTCGAAATGACGCACCGTGCGCGCCAATCCCGCTGAAAAACCGTCTAGCAGGCGGCTTATGAACAATCCCTGCACCAGCCATGCAGGGTATTTCAACCGTCAATCTGAAATTTCACAAATGCGAACCGGCATCCAGCGCCTCATCCAGCAATTGCTCAACCCTGTCGCGGGTTGGAAAGCCTTCCTCCAGCCAGCGGCTTTCGACCGTTTGCAAGATCCGCGCAACTTCCGGTCCGGCTGCGACACCGCGGGCTACGATCTCTCCGCCCCGCAGCGGGAATTGCGGTGCTTCCCAGTTCTCCAGCATTTCCATCGGCTGGTCTGACATCAGCAGCAGGTCCTGCGCAACCGCCATTCCCTCACGGTAGGCGAGCACGCGGGCATCGCCGGGCCTTCGCGCGCGGCCTGCCAGTCTTATCAGGCGCTTCTTGTGGGCGTTGGAAAGGCGCAGCCGCGCTGCGACCTGCTTGGCAATGCGCGGGTCGGCAGGCAACAGGCTGGCAAGGCGGCGGATCGGTTCGGGCGGCGCGTCCTGCCTTTGCTCTGCCCGCACCAGCGCCGCCAGCCTTTCCACACTATCGGAAGTAACCTCCGGCAATATCACATCCAGAACGCCGCGTTCGTACATCCGCAGCACGGTGGCATACGGGTCTGTCAACGACAGCAACCCTGAAATTTCCATGGCAACGCGTTCACGGCTGAGGCCTTTCAGCATGGGTGCAAGCTGTGTGCAGGCCTCCTCGCCCTCTGCATCCAGAGTGGAGCCGAAGCGCGCCTGAAAGCGGTAATAGCGCAGGATACGCAAGTGATCCTCGCGGATACGTTCTCGCGCATCGCCGATGAAGCGCACGCGCCGGGCTTTCAGATCTGCCAGCCCATCGAAGAAATCGGATATTTCCAGCGTTTCGGGATGAACGAACAGCGCGTTGATGGTGAAATCGCGGCGAGCGGCGTCATCTTCCCACGCTTGCGCAAATTCGATAACCGCGTGGCGACCATCGGTTGCAACATCCTTGCGCAAGGTTGTCACTTCCACCGGCCCGCCATCCAGCACGGCTGTGACTGTCCCGTGATCCAGGCCCGTCGGCACGCATTTGATCCTTGCCTTTTTCAGGCGCTGCATCACCTCTTCGGGGTGCAGCGTAGTCGCGGCGTCGATATCCTTCACCGGCAAATCCAGCAGCGTATCCCGCACCGCGCCGCCAACCCAGCGCAGGTTTTGCGCGCCAACAGCGGCCACGAGAGCCGCGAGATCAGGGCGGCTGGTCCAGTCATTTTCGGGTAATTTCGCCACTTTGTCTTCCGCCAGTCCATCAATCAGGTGAGAGGTAGGGGGTACTGCGACAGGTCCACAAGTGCGCAGCGGGCTAATGCGCCGGTCAGTTCACCCGATCAGTTCATCAATCGACAGCCTGTGCGAAAGATGGGCGATGATGCCCGCCGTGATGCCCCAGATGATATGGCCTTGCCAATCAATCTCGACATAGGGGCGCTCGTTGCCGTTGAACATGCCGATCTTCGGCTTGTGATTATCCTGATCCAGCAGATGCCGCAAAGGCGCTTCGAACCAGTCGGCAACTTCACGCGGATCAGGCCGGATTTCAATGTCTTCGGGCACAAGACCCAGTACCGGCGTCAACAGAAAACCGCTTCCGGTTGCAAAGGTCGTGGCCTCGCCAATGATCTGCACCCTTGCAGGATCGATGGAGAGTTCTTCATGTGCCTCTCGCAAGGCTGCGTCGATCACGCTTTCGCCCGGTTCAAGCTTCCCACCGGGAAACGCGACCTGTCCAGGGTGGCTGGCCATGGTTTCGGGCCGATGCGTCAGTAACACGCCAGGCTCCGGCCGCTCTGTCACCGCGATCAGGACGGCTGCATCGCGCAAGGTCTTGCCGACGACAAATTCGCTGTCATCGCGGATACCTGCCATGCCGACGTGCTGCGTATTGGTGAAATGTCGCTGCAGTCGCTCGAAAAGGCTGCTCATTCCTCCGGCACCAACGAGAAGGTTTGGCCCTGACTGCTTACGGTCAGATCGTCACTCTCGCCCAGCGCATGTTCGGCCAGTTGCAGCCAGGTGGAACGATCCATCCGCGCCTCGCAACCGTGGCGTACGGCCAGATAAATTGCCGGTGCATCGCAATTACCCGTGGCGCGCAAGGCGTTGTCGGGGCCGGCGATCACGATGTCATCGGTGTTGAGGCGAAAGGCCAGTGCGCCGCCATCAATGCGAAGATCGGTCGCCATGAACGCGGCATCTTCAACCTCGATCGTCTGGCGGTAATGGGGGGTAATCAGATAGTGCTGCCCGTCCGCCGGATCGCGCCATAACAGCGATGCGAAGGCGCGCACCATTGCAGGGCGCGTAATCGGGCTGCCATCATGATACCAGGTGCCATCGCCTGCGATGCGCATCCCGCTGTCGCTGGTCGATTCGGGCTTCCAACTATCGACCGGTGGCAATTTGCGGGCAGAGACAGCCTCGGCAATCTCCAGCAGGTTCATGCCTGCAAGGTCGGGTGGGACTTCATAAGCCATCGTATTCGACAGATGGCCCTTTCTTTCACCCAATCCAAGGGCCCAGTGTGCCGTGATCGGGCAAAACACCGGGATTGTTCGTCCGCACCAGCAGGCGGCGGCGTTCGAACGGTCCGGGCAAGTCCCACCCTTGTGTGGCTGCGCCATGAAATCCGAAGCGACCATACTATTCGGGATCGCCGATCAACACCTGTGGCAGCGGCGCTTGCGGTTCCAGACCGCTGGCCATTGCCGCCATCAACGCCTGGCCGAACCCCTGGTTATGGCGTTCGGGCACAATGGCGACCGGTCCCACCATCAGCATGGGGTGGCGCCGGCCCTGATTATCGCTGAGCGCGACGGGCCACACCTGAATGGTGCCCACCAGCATCTGATCTGCATCGATAACGGCATGGCTCAACGCAGGAAGCCACTGTGTCCCCTCGCGCACCTTGTACGCCGTTCGCTCGCGCCGATCTTCACCAAAGGCGCGATCAAGCAAGGCCTCCACCATGTCGGGATCGACTTCGGCGAGGGGGATGAGAGTTGCAGTATCGTCTGTCATGGGCGCGCGCCGATAGTCCTGCGTGGCCGCATGTGCAAATGTTTCGCGCGATACCTGTTGGCTTATTCCTTAGGCGTCAGGCGCAGAAGTCGGCCCTCGTCGCCATCCTCGATCACCCAGATTGCCCCATCGGGCGCGACTGCAATATCGCGCAGGCGACCGGGCATTTCATAACGGGCGGCTTCGTCTGCACTGTCTGCGGTCGAATTCACGGTAACGCGGCTGATGGATTGGGTGCGAAGATTTGCAATCAGCAACTGGCCTTGCCAGTCGCCAAACATGCTGCCCTGGTAAAAGGCCATGCCGCCTGGCGCGATCACGGGATTCCAGCTGATCGCGGGCTTGGTGAACCCGTCATCAGGCGAGTGATCGGGAATATCGCCGCCATCGTAATTCTCACCGTTAGAGCGGGTGGGCCAACCGTAATTGTTGCCGCGCTGGACAAGGTTCAGCTCGTCGCCGCCGGCAGGACCATGCTCCAGCGCCCACAGATTGCCAGTGGAATCGAATTCCAGCCCCAGCATGTTGCGCTGCCCATAGGTCCAGACCTGATCTGTAGGACTGCCGCGATCCGCAAACGGATTGCCCGCAGCGGGCGTGCCATCAAGGTTGAGGCGGACAACGGAACCAAGGTTGTTGCCAAGATCCTGTGCCGGAGTTTGTGCCTGGCGATCTCCGCTGGCCACGAACAGGTGCTGTCCATCCGGCGAGAATGCGAGGCGGTGCGAATAGTGGCCGGGGCGGGGCATGGCCTGGCTCTGCTCCCAAATCTGCGAAAAACCATCGACGCGGCAAGTGGTGGCTTGATCGCAAACCAGCGTGCCACGGCCCACGGCAGCTTTCGTGCCTTCGCCATCCTGCTTTGCCCAGCTCAGGTAGATCATGTCGCTTTGCGCATAATCCGGCGCGAAGGCCAGCGCACCAAGTCCGCCCTGGCCCTCGTAAGCGACGGCGGGCATTCCGCTGACTGTGCCAAGCTGCCCTGTGGCAGGATTGTAAAACTTCATCGTGCCCGGTTTCTCGGTGATGAAAATCACACCCGTCCCCGGCTCGAACGCCAGCGCCCAAGGCTCGTTAAAAGCGTGGTAGGCCGCAGCTTCGAACGGCGATTGTGACTGAAGCTGCACGTTTTCACCAGCATGTGCCAGCGCGTTGCTGTCGCCGCTTTGCATCGTGGTCGGCGTGGGCGAGGGGGCGCTATCCCCCACCGCCGCACTGTTGCAGCTTGCTAGGGCGAGTGTGGAGAATATGGTGGCCGAGAGGAATATATTACGCATGCTATCAGGAACTCCTTCGCACGATTTTTGTGCCACGTTAGGCTCCGGTCCGCTGATCGCGGGCGTTGACGAGGCCGGACGCGGGCCGCTTGCCGGGCCAGTTGTGGCGGCAGCCGTGCTGCTGTGCAAGCCCCGACCAAAGGGGGTAGGCGATTCAAAGAAGCTAACCGCGAAAGCGCGGGCCGAGGCCGAGGTTGCAATCCGCCGTCGCTGTGCCTTTGGCATTGGCGTGGTGGACGTAGACGCGATTGACCGGCTGAACATCTTTGGCGCCACGATGCTGGCGATGAGCCGGGCGGTGCGTGGCCTTTGCGAAGTGTTGGGCGATACGATGGGCGAACACCGCTTGCAAACCCTGATCGACGGAAACCTCACTCCGCAAGGCCGCTGCCCGGAATGGCAATGGCCGGCGCGCGCGATCGTGGGTGGTGACGGGAAGGAGCCCGCGATCGGCGCCGCCAGCATCCTGGCCAAGGAATACCGCGACCGCATGATGGTGGCGGCGGCAAAGCGCCATCCCCATTACGGTTGGGAGCGGAACAAGGGATACGGAACGCAAGATCATCTTGAAGCATTGCGACAGCATGGGCCCACCCCGCTGCACCGCCGCAGCTTTGCGCCTGTCGCGCAATTGGAGATGTTCGCATGAGTTTTACCCCCGCCGAAATCCCGCTTCAGACCGGGAAAACCGCCATTGTCACCGGATCGAACACTGGCATCGGCTTTGCCATTGCCGAAACGCTGGCCGCAAAGGGCGCGCGCGTCTTGCTGGCGTGCCGGGATGGAGACAAGGCTGCCGAGGCTATCCGCAAGATCGAAGGCGGAAAAGAGCAGGGCGGGGAGGTTGAATATCTGCACCTCGACCTGGCCAATATCGCCAGCGTGCGCGAGGCGGCGGAAACGGCCGCAAAGGAAAAGCGGATCGACCTGCTGATCAATAATGCCGGCGTGATGATGCCGCCGTTCTTCACCGCTACCGCGGGTTGCGAATTGCAATTTGCAGTAAACCATCTTGGCCATTTCGCCTTCACGTCGCTTTTGCTGGACAAGCTGGCAAAGCAAGACGGGGCGCGCATAGTCATGCAGTCGAGCATCGCGCACAAA
>JBASBA010000135.1:0-1828 GCA_049650885.1 Alteraurantiacibacter sp.
TCGGGCTGGTCCAATGCGATGGCACCGAACCTCTGGTTGGAATGGTGGTGGTCTGCGCGGAGGACATCATGCCGTTGTTTCGGCGGAACCGCCCGGGTGCCACGGCCTGCATGATCTGGCGCATCCGGCCGCCGGGCACTGCGACATGGAAGATCATCACCGATCCCGCCCAGGGCGTGGCAATCGAACTGGGTGGTCTTCTGGTGACGGCGGCAACTGCCCAGCGCTTTGAGGATGAATACGATCCGCTGCAGCGCGTTCACGTCAGCCCCGGGCGGTCGTCGCGGCACGATTGGGAGGGGATGCTTCAATCCCTGATGATCAGGTTGTTCGATCACGGCTTGCCCGAATCGCAGGCCGGGTTTGTGGCGGAAGGCCAGGATTGGTTCGTGGCGAATGCCAGGGATGGGTCTGTGCCGGACGAAAGCCAGATCCGGCGCAAGCTCAGCCCGATCTGGCGGGCCCTGAAGAAGCCGCAGTAGCGTCCCGAGGGCCGACGGCGTTGATGCCCCTTCAGGGCGAGTTCAGCGCCCGCCCTGAACAATGCGCAGCTGCGGCTTCATCATCTCCGCGACCGCATTGACCCCGTCGCGCAGCGGCGAGTCCATCATATGCGCGTAGCGCTGCGTGGTGCGCATCTGAGAATGCCCAAGCAGCTTGCCGATCATTTCCAACGATGCGCCACCGCTGACCAGCAACGACGCGAATGTGTGACGCAGATCATGAATGCGGACGCCCGCGATCCCGGCCTCGGTCTGGATCTGACGCCAGAAGCGACGGATTTCCTTGACAGGTTGGCCGGGTACGTCACCAGGGAACAGCCATGGACAGCCCGGGTACACGGCGGTTTGCCTTTGGCGCACGATGGCGGCCACATCCGGCGAAATCGGCAGGCGGTGAACCTTGCGCTGCTTGGTGGTGGTCGCGGGCTTGGACCATGTGGCAAATTCCAGATTGAACTGCTCGAACCGCGCGCAGCGCACCTCGCCAAGGCGGGCACCTGTCAGCATGCACATGCGGATGATGCTGGCGGCGCGCTGGTCTTCGGCCGCGCCCAGCGCCTTGGCCAGACGGTCGATCTCATCCATGCTCAGATAGCGTTCGCGTTCGGTCTCGATGCGCCGGTGAAACCCCATCGCCGGGTTGTCGGGGCGCAGCTTCCACTGAACGGCGAGGCTGAACATCTTGCGCAAGACCTCGCCCGTTCGATTGGCGCGGATCGGCGTGGGTTTCGATCCCTGCAGCTTGCGCGCGCGATTGTTGGGTTTGGTCTTGGAGGGGCGGGCACGGCCCTTGGCCACGTCGCTGAGCAACCGGTCGACATCATCCAGCGTGATGTCCTCGACGAGTTTGTGCTTCCAGACCGGCTGGACCAGCTTGCGCAGCATGGAAATCTGGTCGGCGCGGTTGGTGGGAGCCAGATTTGGCGTGTGGGTGTCGATATACCGGTCGATCAGATCGGGGATGCGGGGGGCTGCCATCCCGGCTTCTCGCTCGCCCAGAGGATCACCGCCATCGTCAATGACGCGGCGCAGCGCCTTGGCTTGCTCCCGCGCGGCCGTCACCGTCCATTCCGGCCACCTGCCGATGGTGAAGCGGCGCTGACGTCCTTTGACGCGGTAATCCAGCGTGAAATGACGGCTGCCGGATAAAAAGACGCGCAGCGAAAACCCCCGCACATCTTCGTCGAAAACCTGGTAAATCCCCGCGCGCGGTTCGGCGGCCCTGACCAATTTTTCGGTGAGTTTTTCTCTTTGCGCCATGCTCGACCACCCCTTTGCTGACGTGACACATGCGTTATCCGCGCTGCAGCTGTCTCTTATACACA
>JBASBA010000136.1:0-2345 GCA_049650885.1 Alteraurantiacibacter sp.
CCGTTTCCTCCGCCCTTGAAAGGGTTGCACCGCAGCTGGTGGGACTGGAACAGTTGCGGTGCGATTATGTATGTAACCGGCTTTTTAGCCCCGCGCCGCTACAGGTCGACCTGCGCCGCTGGCCCATCGACCAGCAGCCCTTTGGCCCGACCAATGCACCATCCCGTTCCACTAACGACAATTTGCGAAGGCAGCGTTGATGGTGCAGGGCGTGCGGATGGCGCTGATCATCACGTTTCTTCTGGGTATGGGCAATTTTGCCTGCCATCAGGCCGTGATTGCAAGCGAGCACCGGATGCTGGCAGAGATACCTCCGCAAACGCTGCGTATCGCGCGCGCCACCAGTCTTGCCTTCGAATTCGCCCTGCTGTGCGGCGCGCTTTACGCGGCGAAGGTAGGCGCTTTTCAATGGATCTGGCTGTTTGGCGGGTATTTCCTCATCAACCTTGCGGCAGCCTGGTCAATCGTGACGCGTCGTATCTAGCGGGAACGCTGGGGCTTTCCGGAGATTTCAATATCATGGCGCAAGCAAGAGCCCTCTGGTTGATTCACAATGATGCAAGCGGTTCGAATGATCGCGAAGCACTGGAGCGGATGAGTGAAGGTTGCGTGGATTGCGGTCTGCGCGTCGCATTCAGCACCTGCTTCCCCACCGACGATCTGCCAACGCCAGCAATGCTGGATGCAGCCAAGCTGGACCTTGTGGCCATCTTTGCCGGTGATGGGACGGTGAATGCGGCTCTGGGCGCGCTGAAGGGCTGGGGAGGGCAGGTTCTCATTCTTCCGGGCGGCACGATGAACCTGTTGTATCATCGCCTGTTCGGTGAGCTGGAACTTGAGGATGTGCTTGCCCTTGCCGGCTCCGGCGGCCTGGTGGCGCGGCGTCCTTCTATTATCACAAGTCCGCTGGGTGTTGCATACGCCGGTTTGCTGGCCGGACCGGGTACAAGCTGGAACGACGTACGCGAAGCGATGCGCAACACGGATGTTCTGGGCCTGGCGACAGAGACAAGGGAAGCGTTCGCACGCACGTTGCAGGATGAGCCATTGCGTTGCCTGGAACCGCCATTGGGCCGTGCGGAGGGCTACCCGCTCCTGCTTATGGAACCAGGTGACGGTGCAATCGATATCAAGGCTTATCACGCCGAGACAACCGGCGAATTCATCGACCAGCTGATGGCACTCGCCAAACATGACTTTCGCGAGGGACCGCATAGCAATATCGGCCAGGAAAAGAACGTGACCCTTTGCGGCGTGAATAAGGGCGAATTCGGGGTCCTGCTGGATGGTGAACCCACAGACGCCAATGGGGCCACGCGCTTCGAACTATCCGCCTGCGAGGTGGATTTGCTGGCCGCAAAAACCGAAGACCGACCTGATAACGCGAGTGCCGATGACTGACAGCAAATTGCTTTTCCATCTTTCCGACATCCATTTCGGTCTGGAGGATAATCGCGCACTTGACTGGGTGAAAGCTGAAATTGCGCAACGTCGGCCCGATGCCGTGGCCATCACCGGCGATCTGACGATGCGTGCGAGACATCGTGAATTTGCGGCGGCCACGGCGTGGATAAAATCGCTGGAAGCGCCTGTAACGGTGGAAGTCGGCAACCACGACCTTCCATATTTTAACCCGATCGAACGCTTTTTCGACCCTTACAAACGCATCCGCGCAATTGCCGACAAGGTGGAGCGAGAAATCGATTTGCATGGTCTTACCATCGTGCCGCTAAAAACCGTCAGGCGCTGGCAGCCACGCCTTAATTGGTCGAAGGGCTGGGTGACCGATGCCGCGCTGGATCGTTGTCTGAAGGCGCTGGACGCACTGCCCAAGGGCCAGCAGGCATTGGTAACGGTTCATCACCCCTTGCGCGAAGTCGGTACGCAAGGAACGGCGCTTACCAAACACGGGCAAAATGCGCTTGATGAATTGGCAAAGCGTCCGGTTCTGGCCGTGCTGTCCGGCCACGTGCACGATGCTTTCGATATCATGGAGGAGACGATCCACGGAATGGTGCGAATGATCGGAGCTGGAACCCTGTCTCAGCGCGTACGCTCCACACCGCCCAGCTTCAACGAATTGTACTGGGACGGCGAAAACCTGCAAGTAAAGGTCCGCAACCTGGAGGATATCACCACATCTGACATGATGATCCGCGATGTGCCGGAAGATGCCATGCCGCCGCGGCAGCCGGGCGAACCCGTGGCCCCGGTCGGCAAGGTTCCACGTACCGATCCACCCGTTCATTGAGTCGAACACGAGGTTGTCTTGCGTCGCGATCCTGACGGCGAAGAACTTCTCACCTCATCACAAATTGTTAGCAAATATTGTGAATCGGTGATTA
>JBASBA010000137.1:0-1697 GCA_049650885.1 Alteraurantiacibacter sp.
GGGGTGGGCGGCGAAAACCCTGCTGGCCGCCTCCCATTCCGCCACCCATGCCTCCCCCCATACCTCCAGGCCGTGCGCCGCGCTGGCCACCGCCGCGCCCGAACAATCCTTCGAACAGGTCGCCAAGGTCCATCTCGTCTGCGCCGCCAAAGTCCTGCTGCCCGCGCGGGGAGAAACCGCCGCCCGGCCCACCAGGCCTGCCGCCGCTGAAACCGCCGTGGCCAAACGGGCTGGTGGGGTTGCCCTCGCCATCGATTTCGCCGCGATCGAAACGGGCGCGCTTGTCCTTGTCGGAAAGCAGGTCATACGCCTGCGTGACCTTGCCGAAACGCTCCGTCGCCTTCGGATTATCCTTGTTGCGGTCCGGATGCAGTTCCTTGGCGAGGGTTCGATAGGCGGACTTGATGTCCTTCTCGGTCGCGGAACGGCTTACGCCGAGAGTGGAATAGGGATCAGCCATGGTGTGTTAGCTAGGTAGGGCAATTATATTTGGCAAGCGGGGCCTTTCATAAGGTTCAAACCGGGATTATCCCGATTTCCATGACCGATACCGCAAATGCCATCCCCCAAAGCGATCCGTTGGACCTGTTCGAGAGCTGGTTTGCCGAGGCGAAAGGCAGTGAACCGAACGATCCCAACGCCATGGCATTGGCCACGGCCACGCCGGATGCAGCGCCATCTGTGCGCATGGTGCTGCTGAAGGAACATGATGAACGCGGCTTCGTATTCTACACCAATGCGCAAAGCCGCAAGGGCGGGGAGGTTCTTGCCAATCCGCAGGCCGCCTTGCTGTTTCACTGGAAGAGCCTGCGCCGCCAGATCCGTATCGAAGGGCCGCTGGCCGCAGTGAGCGAGGAAGAGGCCGATGCCTATTTCCATTCCCGCCCTTTCGTCAGCCAGGTAGGTTCCGCCGCCAGCGACCAGTCGCGGGTGCTGTATAGCCGCGCGATCTACGATGCCCGCGTGGCAGAGCTTCGCACGGCTTACGAGGACGCAGGCGAAGTGCCGCGCCCGCCGCACTGGACCGGGTTTCGCCTGACGCCGCGGGCCATGGAGTTCTGGCTGGACCGGCCCAACCGATTGCATGAGCGCCGGCGTTTTGTGCGAGATGGCGGGAACGGCGAATGGACCAGCGCGCTGCTGTATCCATGAGCGATACCCGCGCCTCTCTCACCCGCAGTGCTGCCATGGCCTCCATGCTGACAGCACTGTTTCTTGGCGCGCTGAAACTGTGGGCCGTGTGGCAGACCAGTTCCACCGCCATGCTGGGCAGTCTTGCCGATACCTCGCTGGACTTCGTGGCCAGCGTGGCAACGCTGGTGGGTGTGTGGGTGGCCGCGCAGCCAGCTGACGAGGATCACCGCTTCGGCCACGGCAAGGCAGAGCCGGTTGCGGCGATGTTCCAGATCATCCTCATCGTGCTTTCCGCCAGCGCAATAGGCTTTCGCGCCGTGCTGCGGCTGGCAGAGGGCGGAGAGACGCAGGCTGCCGAGGAGGGGATCGCCGTATCCATGATCGCCATTGTCGCCACCTTCGGCCTGATTGCGTGGCAGCGTTACGTGATCCGGCGCACAGGCTCAGTCGCGATCAAGACCGATTCGGTGCATTACCAGTCCGACCTGCTTCTCAATCTCGCGGGGATCGCGGCGCTGGTGCTGGACCAGTACCTCGGCTTTGCGAAGGCCGACCCGCTGTTC
>JBASBA010000138.1:0-18622 GCA_049650885.1 Alteraurantiacibacter sp.
GTCACCAGCTTTGGCGCGGAAGAACTGCAAAAGCGCGGTTCCGTGGACATTACCGATATCGCTCAGGTCACGCCCAACACCACGCTGGAAGAATCGCGCGGCACCAACTCTACGCTATCGGCATTCATCCGCGGCATAGGCCAGCAGGATCCGGTCTCCGGCTTTGAGCAGGGCGTGGGCATCTATCTTGACGATGTCTACCTCAACCGCCCGCAGGCCGCCGTTCTCGATATTTATGATGTGGAGCGGATCGAGGTTCTGCGCGGGCCGCAGGGTACGCTTTATGGCCGCAACACCATCGGCGGTGCTGTAAAATACGTAACCCGCGAACTACCCGACGAAACCAACCTGCGCCTTCGCGGCACGCTGGGCACCTATGGCCGCGCGGAAGCGGTGGTGACGGCATCCACGCCGATTACCGATGTCATCCGTGTCGGCGGTTCGGTTGCCCGTATTTCGCGCGATGGATTTGGTGAGAACCTCACCACTGGAGATGAAAACTACAACAAGAACATCTGGGCCGGTCGTGGCACCGTGGAGATCGGCGGTAACGGTCAGCCTGTGCTGATCCGGGTGTCTGGCGATTACGCGCGTGACAAATCGAATGCGCGCGGCGGGCATCGCCTGATCCCCGGCGCAGTATCCGGCGCGCCTGTACTGGATGATGTATACGACACGCGAGGCGGCCTGATCGATCCGGAGCAGGACGTGGAAGCCTATGGCTTTGCCATCAATGCCCGCGTCGATGTTTCCGATGCACTCACTTTCCGTTCGATCACTTCCTATCGCGGTGATGAGAGCGCCTCCCCGATCGACTTTGACGCACTGCCTGCTGTCGATCTTGATGTTCCGGCATTCTACCGCAATGAGCAGATCAGCCAGGAAGTGCAGCTGATCTGGGACGACGGCGGTCCGTTCAGCGGCCTGTTGGGAGGTTATTACCTTGATGCGAGCGCCGACACCGAGTTCGATGTTCGTCTGTTCACCACCTTCGCCGGATTTACTGCATTCACACAGGCAGACGTCGATACAGAGACCTATGCGATCTTCGGTGACTTCTCCTATGACCTGACGGACCAGCTTAGCCTTTCACTTGGCGGACGCTACACCTGGGACGAGCGTGCTGCCGATATTCTGCGTCAGAACTATCTGGGCGGCGGTTCGCCCGTCTTTGGCGGTGCGGGCATCCCGTTTGGCGCGGCCAGCACCAATTTCCAGGGCAGTGCGGATTTCGACAAGTTCACGCCCCGCGTCTCGCTCAGTTTCCAGCCAACGCCTGATCACAACTTCTACGCCAGCTATTCGCAAGGCTTCAAGGGCGGCGGTTTCGATCCGCGCGGTGTGGGCGTGAATGCGCCTGCCGCAACGCCCGGAATGCCCACCGATACAGAAGTGTCCGATTTCCTCAGCTTCGAGCCGGAAACGGTCGATAGCTACGAGGTCGGTTACAAGGGCAGCCTGCTGGACGATGCAGTCTATATAGCGATCGCGGCATTCTATGCCGATTACACCAATGTGCAGATACCGGGTTCCACAGCGTGCAACGTGGGCGGCATCGCCACATTCTGCGGCGTGGTGACAAATGCCGGCGCGGCGGAGATCAAGGGAGTGGAGTTTGAAACCAACGCCCGCCTTGGCCGGGACATGTTCGCATCGGGAGACGAATTGCGGCTGCAGGGTTCGCTCGGCTGGATCGATGCGGACTACACCGAATATGTTACCAACATCGGCGGTGTCCCCACTGACGTTTCCGATTTCCGCGTCGTCCAGAACACTCCTGAGTGGAGCGGCAGCGCGACATTGGGTTACACCACCGAGGTGGGTAGCGGCGATCTGTATCTGGGCAGCACCGTCTCCTACCGAAGCGAGACGACCCAGTTCGAAATCCCCAATCCCTTCCTCGATCAGGGGGGCTACGCGCTGCTGGATGCAAGCATCGTGTGGACAAGCGTGGACAGCGGTTTCAGCCTTGGCCTGTACGGACGTAACTTGACCGACAAGCAGTACAAGACATCGGGCTATACCTTCGTGGTTGCAGACCCCGTAACGGGCGATCTGGCGGCCGGACCAAACGGCTTTCCGATCCCGTCGCTGGGCACCGAGGGGACGCTGACGGCCTTCTACGGCAATCCACGCCAGGTCTACCTCACCGCCACCATCGAATTCTGATCCGCGTCCTTGCGGACAGAAAGAGGGTGACGTGATGGAGTATTCCGAGCACCGCTACCAAAGCGCGTGCGGACAGCTTGAGCTGTTCGCACGCGACTATCCGGGCGATGGTCCGCCACTGCTGCTGATGCACGGCCTCACCCGCAACAGCGGCGATTTCGAGCCGTTGGCGCAGCACCTTACCGGCAAGCATCGCCTGATCGTGCCGGACCAGCGCGGACGCGGCATGTCGCCGGACGATCCGGACCCATCGAACTATCGACCGGATAATTATGCCAGCGACATGTTTGCCTTGCTTGATAGCCTTGGCATTCAGCGGCCGGGCCTGATCGGCACGAGCATGGGCGGGCTGATGGCGATGGTGATGAACGCGATGAAACCGGGTAGCTTTCCGGCCATCATATTCAACGATATCGGCCCCGTTCTTGATGAAAAGGGACTGGGGCGGATCGGCGGCTACGTTGGCGGGGCAGAGCCTTTCGCGGACTGGGATGCAGCTGCGCAGGCCAGCGCCGCAATCAACGCCAGCGCCTTTCCCGATTTCACCGAAAAAGACTGGCGCACCTGGGCACAGCGCACCTGCAGACAGCTTCCTGATGGCCGCGTAACCTTTGCCTACGATCGCGCCATTGCCGAGGCTTTTTCCGATAGCGAAGATGCAGCGCAGCCGGATTTGTGGCCATTGTGGGATGCATTGGGAGAAACCCCAGTGCTCGTAATACGCGGCGCGCTGTCGGATCTGTTGGCCCCGCATACAGTCACGCAGATGAAACGCCGGCACACCGGGCCGTTCGTGTACAAGGAGGTGCCGAACCGTGGTCATGCTCCCCTGCTCGACGAGCCCGAAGCGCTGACCGCAATAAATTCCTTCCTGAAAGAACATATATCATGACGACACAGGCCAGCGCGTCTCCGCGCGATCCGCACCGCAACGTGGTGTTGGGCATGTTGCTGGTCGTCTATATCTTCAACTTCGTCGACCGTCAGATACTCTCGATCCTGGCTGCGCCCATTCAGGCCGATCTGCAGTTGAGCGATAGCGAAATGGGGTTGCTGGGCGGTCTGGCTTTTGCGCTGCTTTACTCCACGATGGCAGTGCCGCTGGCGGCGCTGGCTGACCGCACCAGCAGAAGCTGGGTCATCACCGTGTCACTGGCGGCATGGAGCGGGTTTACCGCGCTTTGCGGCCTTGCCGGAAATTTCTGGCACATCTTTCTGGCCCGACTTGGCGTGGGGATCGGAGAAGCGGGCGGGGTGGCGCCATCCTACGCCCTGATCGGCGACTATTTCCCCAGCAAGCAGCGCGCCACTGCGCTGTCCATCTATTCGCTGGGCATACCTATCGGCTCGGGCATCGGCGTTCTGATGGGCGGCTACATCGCGTCCACCGTGGACTGGCGCACCGCCTTTTTCACGGTTGGCCTGGCAGGCGTGATAATCGTCCCGATCTTCAAATTCCTGGTTCGCGACAAGGCCAGGCCCAAGGTCGCGGCAGACAATACCGCGCCGTTGCCCGAAACTCCTTCGTTGAAGGAGACTGCGGGCATTCTGGCGCGAAAGAAAAGCTTCTGGTTCCTTTCCTTTGGCGCGTCCATGTCTTCCATGCTGGGCTATGGCATTGCCTTCTGGCTGCCGAGCTTGCTTATGCGCAGCTTCGATTTCGATCTTGTGCAGGCTTCACAATTCTTCGGCGCGTTGCTTTTGATAGGCGGCGTGGTTGGCGTGATGGCCGGCGGCCTTGTTGCAGACAGGCTGGGAAGCCGTGACCGCGCCTATTACGCATGGCTGCCTGGCCT
Organism: Alteraurantiacibacter sp.; assembly: GCA_049650885.1. GTDB lineage: Bacteria > Pseudomonadota > Alphaproteobacteria > Sphingomonadales > Sphingomonadaceae > Alteraurantiacibacter. Next base: position 3,966 of record JBASBA010000138.1, read on the forward strand.
GGGATTTTTCCTTGGCGCGCCACTGTTTGCGGCAGGCATTTCCAGCACCAATGCGCAGACGGCATTTCTGCTGTTTCTTCTGCCGCAGGCGCTCGCTTACGTCTGGCTTGGTCCGGTGTTGTCGGCCGTGCAACATCTGGTGGTGCCTGCCGCACGTTCGACAGCGTCGGCCCTGTTCCTGCTGATCAACAACCTCATCGGCCTTGGTGGAGGCATTTTTGCCCTTGGTGCTCTGTCTGATTTGCTGACGCCGATCTATGGTGAGGAGGCTTTGCGCTATTCAATGCTTTACGGATTATCGCTTTATGGTGTTGCGGCGGTGCTGATGGCGCTGGCCGGGCCAGCCTTGCGCAAGGATTGGGTTGCCGAATAGCGAGGGACACCCCATCTTTTTGCCAAGTGCGTAATGCTGCGCTAAAGAGGTGTGGTGGTGGAAGTAACAACAAATACCTCCGGTTCGGATGTTAGCGAGTTGATAGATTGCAGCCCGGTTGCTTCCGTGGTGAGCGATCCGCGTCTGCCCGACAACCCGATCATTGCTTGCAATCAGGCCTTCAAGGATCTGACGGGCTATGACGAGGACGAGATCGTCGGACGCAATTGCCGTTTTCTGGCCGGCCCGGGCACAGAGCCGTGGCTGACCGAAACGATCCGGCAGGGCGTGAGAGAGCGCAAGCCAGTGCTGGTGGAAATTCTCAACTACAAAAAAGGTGGCACGCCTTTTCGTAATGCGGTGGTTGTGGCCCCGCTTTTCGATAATGACGGTGAGCTCGCCTATTTCTTTGGTTCTCAGGTAGAGTTGCTCGAAGATTCGCAGGGGCCGAGCCTGGCGCGCCGCGTTCGCGCGACCGAGAAGATCAAGGATCTTTCCAAGCGCCAGCTGGAAGTGCTGCAGATGGTCGCCAGCGGTTTGCGTAACAAGCAGATCGCATGGGAACTGGGCCTGTCTGAAAAGACCATCAAGATGCACCGCGGGATCGCGATGGAGAAACTCGGCGCACGAAGCTCCGCCGAAATGATCCGCCTTGCTGTAGAGGCTGGCATCTAGACCACGCCAGAAAATGCCCAGAAAATGCCTAGAAAATGCGCAGAAAATGCCGCAGTGCGATTACGGGCTTTAGGCCATTGACCCAAAGCCTGTATTTCGCTTGCCTGGATACAATGTAGAAGGAACCTGCATCGTAGTACGAAGCGGGCGAGGCTTCTCATTCTTTCCCCCCTTGGGCCTCGCACCTCCTCCTCCATCCCCCCACACCTTCTGCTACGATGCCCCTTCGGGGTATTATCAGCGGAAAAGGCGTGGCAGGAATTCGCGCAGGTAACGCTTCCAGTTGATCCACGTATGGCCACCGTCGGTTTCATTAAAGACATGATCGATGTTCTGATCGTTCAGCATGGCGCGCGTGGGGGCGACGGTATCGTTTAGAAAATCATCCTTGCCCATCGCGTAATACACAAGGCCCTGATCCGATGCCGCACGGTTTAATGCCGCGCTGTGCTGGCTAACATACTCCGCGGTTTCTCCGGGCTGCATCCCCAGACCCATTGAAAAGATACCGATCTCACTGAAAATACCGGGCCGCGTCAGGCCAAGGCGAATAGTGTGCGCGCCGCCCATAGAGAGGCCCGCCATTGCACGATGGTGACTGTCAGCGATGGTGCGGAAGGTTGCATCCACGTAGGGGATGAGGTCGCCGTTCACATCATCACCGAAACCGGCATTGGTCAGCATGTTTGTGCTGTTGGCCGACGGCGTATGGCCAAAAGGCATTACGATAATCATGTCCCTGACGCCGCCTTCTGCCAGAAGGTTGTCGAGGATATAATTGGCATGGCCGACACTGGTCCAGCTGTCAGCGGAATCCCCTGCACCATGAACAAGGTAAAGCACAGGATATCTGTCGCTACCGTTCATATAGCCGGGCGGCGTTTAGACGTACGCCTCCCGCATGGCGCCGAGCGCGCTTGAAACATATTCCACGCGGCTGACAATTCCATGGGGCACATTCTCGCGGAAGGTCTGGAAAGCGCCTTCCTCTCACGGCACCTCAAACACGGAATTTACTCCGCTGCGCTCCCGACTGAAGGTGGTTGCCATTGGATCGGGAACGCGCCCAGGGGCAAACACTATGCGCCGGTTGATCCATCCTGCGCCATCACGGGCGCGGCCGGAAGCGACATGGCGAATGCGATGGCAGCGGGACAGAGTGAACTTTTGCGCATGGTGTATCCCTTGATTGGCAGCAAGTCTGGCGGTTTGCGGGCGTGACTATCAATCGCACAACGAAAACGGGGGCCGTTCCCCAAAGGAAGGCCCCCGCATCGTAATCGGTAGGTTTGGAAAAAGCCTTAGTCGTTGGCGCGGCGACGTGCAGCAGCAACGGCTTCCGTCGTCGGGTTGCCGAGCGACAGTTCACGACCATTGGGGAAGCGGATTTCCGCAGCCGAGGCGCGGGTATCGCCATCGCGCGCCTGGAAGGCATCCACGATGATATCCGTACCGGCGGGCAGCGAGTTCCTGTTCCAGCCACGACGCAGCAGCGCGGACGGTGCACCGCCCTCAATACGCCAGCGTTCGGCCTTGCCGCCGCGGTTCACGTCGATGTGAATCCAGCTGTGGGGATTGACCCATTCAAACATCACGACCTCGCCTTCAAGGCGGATCGGGGCGTTACGGTCAAATTCGGTGGCGAACGAGTGGTGCGCAAAGGCACCTGCGCCCGTCACAGCGAGCACGGCACCGATTGCGGCAGCGCTGAGCTTTTTCATCTGCATGGTTTAACTCCTAGATTTTACTACATTTGCAAGCTGTCAGACGGACAAATCACTACGTTGACTTTGTCCGAATAGCAAACCCAACATTACTCTGCGATTAAGTCGCCGTAGAGCAAACGCTCGGAAAACGGCACGCATTTGAATTCGAGAATTTGCGCGTTGTCTTCCACGTGGCGGTAAAGAACCATCTCCATTTCCCAGGGTTGAGAATAGATAGACGGGTCGTCAATGCTGACGTGGTAGTCAATGTGATCTCCACCTTCACGAAGCGTGAACCGCTCCGTCACCGTGGCATTATTGGTGAGGTAGTTGCCAGCGCGGTCCAGCCAGGTTACGCCCTGAACCATTTCGCCCGCCGGCAGCTTCACCAGGCCCGGACCCTGCGCCAGCGTGGTAACGACCAGCGTATCGCCTTCCCATTCGCCATAGCTGGTGCCCATCCAGGTATCGATCGGCGGGATGCCAACTTCTTCGATATGCACGACCCGGTTGGCGGAGGCATATTCATAGACCATCAGGATATCGTCACCGTCACCCTGCACGATCTGGAAGGGATGCGGCATGTATGTGGCACGCGGAATGCCGGGCAGATAACAGGCCGCTTCGGGATCGTAATTGATCACGTTGTCGCGGTTATACTGCAGTCGCTCCTGCGCCGCATCGTTATAGGGGATGTCGCCCCCTTCGACCACGCCCAGATCTGCCGGAACGGCCCCGATTGCGCCCAGCAACCGGTCACCGGCCTCCAGCGGGTTGGGGCCGGCGCTATGCGGCTCCACGTTCCAGTTGGCAGAGTTCATCACCTGCCATACGCCATTGAGATTGGGATGGTCGCCGATGCGCTCCATCTCCATACCTTCGTGATTGTCGGCCAGCGCCGGAGCGGCTGGTACGATTGCGATGGCCATCGCCATGCCAGCGACAGTCGCCAAATGTTTAAGAGCCCGCATATTCTCTCCTCAAGATATTGCTATTGTTCCAGGGCATATGACACGATCTGCCCACCGGCATTGATCGCGACATATTGCCTGCCGTCGCTGCCCCTGTACGAAAAGGGGTTGGCGTTGGCGTTGCCTTGCAATTGTGCTTCCCATAGCTGCTCTCCGCTATCCGCGTCAAAGGCGCGGAAGCGGCGATCATTGGTCGCACCTACGAAAACCAGTCCGCCGGCAGTCACGCTGGGGCCTGCGCTGCCGGAGTTGCCCAGCACGCGGCGCCCCTCGGGCAGCTCGTCATACTGGCCCAGCGGCACAGCCCAGGCGATTTCTCCGGTGTTGGCATTCACCGCGGTCAGTCGCGCCCAGGGCGGCTTGTAACATGGCAGGCTTGGCCCGACAGGGCGGCCATTTTCGTCATACTCCCCGGAAAGCGGGGCAGCGAAGGTGAAGAACGGGCCTTTGCCGTCCACGCTGGCGCGGTCATACTCGGGCATGGAACCCCCTGCCAAGGTATCGAAAGAATAGGGCTCGTCACCCTCAACCTTCTCTACCCATCCGACCAGCGACGTATCCATTGCGTTTACATATACCATGCCGGTGGTGGGATCGGCCGCGGGGCCGCCCCAGTTCACGCCGCCCGTTCCTCCGGGAAGCTGAATGGTGGAGCGCGGCGGCTGCCCCTCGGCGCGATACATGACGGGGGTGAATGGACCCAGATTCAGAAAGCCGCCAGCGCGGTCCCACATGGCATAGCAAGCTTCTGAATGCGCAGCGCTGGTATCCTCCGGCCCCACAATGTCCTGATAGGTCATCTCGACACGGCTGAGCGGCGGGGTGATGACGGGAAAGGGCTGGGTAGGGTGGTAATACTCGCCCGGCACATCGCCGGGCGGTACGCGGCGTTCCTCCACCGGCAGCACTGGCTCACCATCCTGCGCATCGAGCACATAGAACAAGCTGGACTTGCCGACGTTGGCCAGTGCCATGTGTCGCTGCCCGTCCGGTGCGTTGACCGGGATCAGCGGGCCAGCGTGGCTCATATCGATATCCCACAGATCGTGATGCACGGTCTGGAAATGCCATTTGTACTCACCGCTCTGCGCATCCACGGCCACAACCGAATTGGCATACAAATTGCTGCCGGGGCGATCGCCGCCATAGTAATTATGGGCCGGGCCAGCGATGGGCAGATAGGCCGTACCGGTACTTTCATCCACCGTCGCCGCGAACCCCCACATATTGGTGCCGCCACGGTTTTCCGCGCCGCCGCCCCATGTATCTTGATATGGCTCGCCCTCGTCAGGCGTGGTGTCGAATTCCCACAACTTCTCGCCTGTTACGACGTCGAAACCGCGCGGATTGCCTTCGGGGCCTTGTGGGTTTTCCAGGCTGTCTGCGCCTATGATCGCCACGTTGCCAGTGATGGTAGGCGTGCCGCGATGCCCCGGATCGACTGCGATTGCGCCACCATTGCCGAAAGAGGTGACTGGTGCGCCACTGGCAAGATCGAACGCCATCAGCGATTGTCCGGCGGTGACGATCAGGCGCGGTGCGTGATCCGCATCGCCCGGCCAATAGGCAAGGCCACGCGCGGAAAAGCTGGCAGGCCGGCCGGGCTGGGCAGGAGCGGCAAATTCGTGCTCATGCACCCACACTTCCTCACCCGTCGCGCCGTCCAGCGCGATCAGGCGATTCTGCGCAGTGAAGTACATGATGCCATCGATTACGACCGGCACCGCACTGGTAAAGGCGCGGAATGGATAGGCCCATGCTTGCTGCAGGCCGTCTACATTCGTGCGATTGACATCAGTCAGAGGGGAATAGCGGGTAGAGGCCAGGTCACGATGGATTGTCTGCCAGTCACCATCCGGCATGGCCTGCGCGCCAGTGTGATCATTGGCGGTCGTTGGTTCCGATGAAACCGTCGTACAGGCTGTGCTGCACGCAAGCAATATGGCAAGCTTGCACGCCGAACCTACCCGCATCAAAACAACTCCCGAATCGCCTGAACCATGTGGCGGCCCGTCTTTGGAACCGCTCTTGTTGATTCTGTCCTAAACATACTGCATGGCTTTGACAATGCCTCGCGCCAACTGTTCCAGTGGCGGGCGGCGTCAGATTATAGCCGGGTAACGCTAAGCCTATGAAAAGGTGTGGCGTTATGCGTAGTAAATGGCAGGAATACAGAGGTTAAGCGCCGGTCGGCGCTGGCCTGTAAGTCGAACTTGCGGTCTGCTACACTTGGCGAATGAGGAATTGATCGCTAGCGAATTTGCGCGGGATAAAGGCGTAAACGCGCCGGACAGGGTCAATCTGGGCGAAACCCGGGTTTTAAAAAACAAGGACAAGAGGGAATGGGTGACTTCTTTTACGGACTGACAGAGGCGCTTCGGCAGACATTTCTGCTAGATGTTGCGTTCTGGATGCAGGAAACAGGGCTGAACCAGATAATGGTTCTGAACTTCTGGGCCGTACCTATGGCGCAGGTAGCGCATATCATGGGCATTTCTGCCGCATTTGCCGCAATGCTGATGCTGACTTTGCGGCTTAACAATCTTGCGGGCGGTGCCCGCACGGTGCCGCAGGTTACCGCACGGTTTACGCCTTGGGTATGGTGGGGTCTGCTGTGGATCGCCATCAGCGGTGTGCTGATGCTGTGGGCAGAGCCGGTCCGCAATATGATCAACGGTATTTTCTGGGTGAAGATGGTTCTGCTGTTAATCACCATCGCGATCACGCTGATTTTCAAGAAATCGGTCGCCTCCGCAGCCACGGCTGGCGGGATGCAATGGAACGCCGGTGGTGGGACCAAGGTAACGGCCTGGCTCATCGTAATCCTGTGGTGCCTGATCATGGTTTGCGGGCGCTGGATCGCCTACGCGCCGGTTTGAGGGGAACTGAATACAATGGCTTCTTATTATCCTGAACCCAGCAATATCTGGGAATCGATCGAATATTCTCCCCTGGGCATTTCCATTGCGGAAAGCCTTTGGGCATTCCCCACGCTGGAGACGCTTCACGTCATCGCCCTGGTGACGGTATTCGGCACAATCCTGATCATGGATCTGCGCCTGCTGGGCATTGCCGGCAGCCAGTGGGCCGTGACGCAGATGAGCAAGGACACGCTGCCGTGGACGTGGGGCGCCTTCGTGCTTGCCGCGATCACCGGCACGCTGCTGTTCACCAGCAAGGCATCCACCTACATGGTGAATCCCTATTTCCTCATCAAGCTGGGCCTTCTGGCGCTGGCGGGGCTTAACATGATGTATTTCCATTTCGTCACCTACAAGACGGTGAACGAATGGGATGGTGCGCACACCCTGCCTGCAGGCGCGAAATTAGCTGCCACGCTTTCGCTGGTTGCATGGATCGGCGTGGTCTTTTGTGGCCGCGCAATCGGCTTTACGCTGGGGATTTATTACTAGGGGGCGATACCCCTTCGAATAAAAAAGGCCGCGCAGGTTAACTGCGCGGCCTTTTTTTGTATTGAGACGCCGCCCTTTTGACGAACTAATCCAGCCCGAACACATACACCGCCGCGCTGTTAACCTCTGGAAGAGGGGTTTCGGGTGTGAAGTTCGGCAGCCCGAAGGCAAGCGGATTTCCCATGCCGGTAACCACGGCAACATACTGCTTGCCCTCCACCGAATAGGTTATCGGGGCGGCGTTATGCACACCGGCCAGGGCACTGCGCCAAACCTGCGCTCCGGTCGCCTGATCATATGCCAGAAATTCGCTGTCCATCGCTCCACTGAACAACAGTCCGCTGCCAGTGGCAAGAACGCCTGCATTATAGGGTGTGCGGCGGCGATGTTCCCAGGCAACTTCGCCTGTTTCCATGTCGATCCCCTGCAGGATGCCGAAATTCCCATCGCTATCGGCGGGAGCGGAATAATAGATATCCACGCCACTGGTGAGGAAGCCGCCTTCTGTGGGGCGCATTTCCATGCACGTATCGCGCGCGTTGATGAACAGCATGGCACTGCTTTCGACAAAGGCAGACGGGCTCCAGTTTCGTCCCCCGCCAGCGTGCGGGCACATGAACACGGCGTCACGGTCACGCCCCGGCAATAGCGCGGGATCGGCAGTCTTCCTGCCCGTTCCGGGGTCAATCGCCGTGATGAATGTCTGGAAGCCCATGTCGGCAGTGTCGATATATTTGCCGGTGTGCGCGTCGATGGTGTCGAAAAGCCCTTCCTTCCCGCCAGTGATCACGACGCGGCGGGTTTCGCCATCCACCTGCATATCGGCGATCACACGCTCAAATACCCAATCCAGATCGTATTGATCATTTGCCATGTGTTGAAAATACAAGACCAGCTCACCTGTCCGCGGCTCGAATGCGAGGGTGGAGTTTGTGAACAGCCCATCATTGTTGCCGCCCGGCACAAGATCGCGCACCGGCCCCGTATCGTAAGTTTGCGCAACGCCCCACAAGGCAAGGCCAGTCTCCGCGTCATAGCTACCGCTTGTCCAGACAGAGCCACCCTGCCGCTCCGCATCGGGCACGCCATTCCATGTGGGGCCGCCCAGCGTTCCGCTTTTCGCAATGGTGTCGAAATTCCACAAATGGTCGCCCGTTTCGGCGTCGAAAGCCGCGATCAGACCGCCGCCCGGACGCTGTGTGGCAAGGCCGATCATCACCACGCCATCGGCCACGAGCGGCCCGCCGTTGCTGCGCGTATCCTGCGCATCGGGAATGGCGACATCCCAGACTGGCAAGCCCGTCCGCGCATCCAGAGCCATCATGTGCAGATCGCTGGTCGCCATGATGATCTTGTCATCCCACAGCGCGATGGTTTTCTTGCCCTGCATCAGCGTGCCGTCGGGCATCTGCCGGCGATAGCGCCACAGCTGGCGGCCGGTGGCGGCGTCGAAGGCGAACATTTCCTCGGCATAGGCATGAACATACATCACCCCGTCACGCACCAACGGTTCGGCGATCGTGGGGCCGGGTGGCAAAGCCTGTGCCCACGCGATGGACAGATCGTCGATATTGTCTGGCGTAATCTGGGAAAGGGGCGAGAAGCCCTGTCCTTCGTGCCCGCGCCACTCCGCATCCGGCCACGCCAGTTAGCAATACCTAACCGATCATATTCGCTTCCCTCTCTCAAGAAGCGCGCAATTTGCCGCGGTTTACTGCTTTGGCGCAATCCCCAGCGGACCGCCTACACGCTCCTGATACATCGCCTTGTACAGATTAGCCTTGGTCGAGCCGAACCATTCAGCAACGCCGGAGCCATCGGCATCAAGGACAAACACCTCGTTTGCGTCCAGGTCACCAATCGCGGGCCAATGCGGCAAACCATCCCCGTTGGGATTGCCAGTGGCTGCGAAATTGACCCAATATTGCGACACCTGGTCAGCGAAAGCCTCTTCCGTGGGATTGCCGCACATCAGCTTGACCGACGAACCGCCGGGGAAGGTGCGCGGGGCGCAAAGATTGTCAAATACATAGGGTATCTCGCCCGTATGTGCCGCGCCCAGATCGCCGCGATCAGGATCATAGGGCGGATCATGTCGGAACCAGTAGTGATAGGCGCCTTCGCCAATGCCGGCTTGCCACTGGGCATACTGACGCATCAGCCAGCTCATATTATCGCCGAAGGGTTGCGTGGCGGTAACGCGGGCCTCCTCATCGGTGGATACTGGATATGCCACCCGTCCAAGTTCGCCCTGCTGCCCCCAGCGCATCGCCTCGCCCTGCTGCCAGCTTTCCAGCGTGGCGGGCGGGCCGAAGATGGCGGTGAAGCTGCCTTCGTCCTCATTCGATCCGACCAGCACATCCACTGGCAATTGCCGTCCGGCGGAGAAGGTTATTGCAAGATCTTCCGGGATGATACGCCCGTCGATGATCATTCCCTGGCCGGGGATACTGGCGTGGACTTCCGCAGCAGGAAGGGCGCGCAGTTCAGCGAGGCTGGTCGTGCCGAACGCTTCCTCCGCTGCGCCGAGAGAGCGTTGCTGTGCGGTTTCGCCCGGGATCATCTGGCCGATGTTGAGACCCTGGAACGTGCCGCTTTGCGCGATCGCGCGGGCAAACAGCCCTTCTGCAGGTGGCGCGCCGACGAGCGCTGCGTTCATGGCCGATCCGGCACTTTCACCGAATATCGTGACGCGAGAGGGATCTCCGCCGAAGGCCGCGATGTTATCCTGCACCCATTGCAGGGCGGCGATGGAATCGCCCAGCGCCTGATTGCCGCTGGCGCCGTTTGCCTGGGTAAGTTCCGGATGCGCGAAGAAGCCAAGCGAGCCCACGCGATAGTTGAACGTGACCATCACCACGCCCTTTTCCGCCAGGTGATCGCCCGCGCTGAACGGGGAAGAGCCGCCGCCTTCATTGTATGCACCGCCATACAGCCAGACCATTACCGGCAGATTGGCATTGCCGTTTTCGGCGGGCGTCCACACGTTGAGGTATAGGCAGTCTTCCGATGTTTCGGGGCTATCGGGCATGTCCGTGGCAGAATTGACGGGAAACCGTTGGGCGGCGGGATTCTGGATGCAACTGTCGCCCCACTGGTCGGCCATCAACACGCCATCCCAGTTGGCAACAGGCTGCGGCATCTCCCAGCGCAGATCACCAACCGGCGGCGCGGCGAAAGGTATGCCCTTGAAAACGGTCACACCATCCACTGCATCCGAGGTGATGCCTTGCACCCGGCCATTTGCGGTTGTCACCAGCCCATCGGGAATTGGCGTTTGAGCGGACTGCTGCATTACGGCGCGATCGGATACCGGGACGGCGTCTGTCGTAGCACAACCGGCAAGGCCCATGCCTGCCAGCGTCAAAATCGCGCTTTGCGTAAAGGTCTTCATCATCGCATCCATCCCCATTGGCCGTGCCGCTATTGTCAGCGAGAAGCAAAACGGGCGCACCGGTCCTGCCGGCGCGCCCGCCTGTAATTACATTCTAGTGGCCGCCGCCTTCACCCTCTACAGCGCCACCCTCGGTGTTTTCCACACCAGCCGCGGCTGCGGTGATGTAGTTGCGAACCTGCACATTGCCCTCATGACAGGCGTATTCGAAGAACTGATATTCCTCGTCCCGCGTCCAGTCGAGGCGGGCTGTCCACTTGTCTGCATAGACTTCGGGATCGGTGTAGGTCAGCTCGTATACGATGTGGTCTTCACCCGTCATCGTGAGGCGTTCCATGACGTTCGCCTTGCTGCTGGTGGGGATGGTGTTGAAGGGCGGAACGCCCATCGTCGCCATGTTCAGCGGACTGGGGCCACGTTCGTAATTGTCTTGCGAAACGCTGTCTCCGTCCTCGATATTGGTAGTTTCGACGATCAGTTGATTGCCCTCCCACCAGCCGATGGACTGGCCCATCCATGTGCGAACATCGTCGGGCCAACGCATGGCTGCCGCTTCTGCAGGTCCGTCCACAATAGGGATTACGCGCGCGTCATGGATCATCTCCAGGGAGATGATTACAAAACCCGGTGCCTGCATCACGCGGATGCCGTTGTTATAGCGGAACGGGAACATGGAGGCCGGAAAGCCGCGCGTAACGCAGCGATCCCAGGTATCGAAATCCGTCACCCATTTGAAATCGGTATTCGGTGTCCAGCTTGAACGACCAGCCTGATAACGCTCCTGCGCTGTCGCCGTCATCTCGGGAAGCTGGCCGTTTTCCGGATAGACCAGAAGCGACGTGCGGCGGCCGGATGAATCGGATTCCACCCAGTGGCCAAAGCCGATGGTGCCAGCCTCGTCCTCGGCTTCGTACCGTTCGTCAGAACCGGCGGCCTGTTGCAGGCGCTCCTCGTACTCACGGTCATTCAGATAGAAACGGTCACCGAACTGGGCAGGGCGCTGCATCGGAATGCTGGCGATGTTGTCTATGGGGAAGGTACCGCGAAAGTCGGGATCACCCCAGCTGGTGCGCGGCGGATCGAAATTGGTCGGCACCGGCGCGATAGTGGTCAGGTCTTCCGGCGCCACATCCTGCGCGGCAGCCGGTATTGCCAGCGCCAACGCGCTGGCAGAGATTATGGCGAATGTTTTCAAGGTTGTACGTGCCATTATTCAGTCTCCTCGGAATTTTGGTTCTGTGTGCCGCGGCTGGCAGGGTCCATTGCGGGCGGCGGTCCGGCGTCTGGATCGATCTGCTCAACCATCGCGCCGCGATCGTATTCCTGCTGCCGTTTCGTGCGATCGGCGGTAATGTAATTGCGGACCTGCACGTTCCCCTCGTGGCAGGCGTATTCATAAAATTGATAGTCATCGTCGCGCGACCAATTGTAGCGGAGGGTAAAATCATCCTCCCAGACTACCGGGTCCGAATACTGCATTTCGTAGGTAATCGTGTCCGGCCCCACCATGTGGAACCGTTCGGTCACGGTCACCTCCTCGCTCATCGGGATGGTGTTGCCCGAAGGCACGCCGCGCGTTGCCACGTTCAGCGCTGATGCGCCGGGCTTGATATGATCGGTAATGACTTCCAGCGTGTTGCCATCGACCCAGCGGCCCCGGCTGTTGCCGAAATATCCATCCACGCCTGATGGCCACGCCTCGCCTGCTGCGGCAACGGGAATAATCCGTGTGCCCAACATTTCCAGCGAGATCACTACGTAGCCAGGCGACTGGAAAATGCGAATTCCGTTGTTATAGCGGAAGGGGAACATGCTGGCGGGAAAGCCGCGCGTGATGCAGCGATCCCAGCTATCGAAATCGGTAACCCAGTCGAACGTCTGCCCCGTTACCCAACTGGCGCGCATCAGGGATGAACGGTGAATGCCTTCTTCGGTAAAGGCCGGCAGCTTGCCGTCCTGCGAAGATACCACCATGGATGTGCGGCGGCTGCCCGCCTGATACTCGATCCAGTGGCCAAGGCCGATAGTGCCGTCCTCATCCTCGCTTTCGTAAGCTTCTTCAAGCTGTTCTACGCGCCCCTGTTCTGCGGCGATTTCCGCCTCTGTTTTCCAGAAGCGGTCACCATATTGGGCAGGGCGGTTCACCGGCAATTCGGCAACGTCATTCAAGGGCCAGATGCCCCGGAAATCCGGATCGCCCCAAGGTGTGGTGGCGGGTGCGTATTCGTCAGGCACCTGCGGCATCGTGTCCAGATCGTCTGGCACCTGCTGTGCCGCTAGGGGCATGGGTAGCGAGGCTGCGGCGAGAGCAAGGATGCTTTTGCGCAACATCACTGCGTTCCTGCCGGCAATGCGAAGGTGACATAGCGGCCGGGGCCGGGATCGGGCAGGCCCAGCCCACCAAGGAAATGACCCATGCCGCCTACCGGCACAGTGATCATCTGCCGCCCGTCCACCTCGTAAATGGCTGGCACACCCTCGGTGCCCGCGTCAAAGCGATGCTCCCACAACACGGCGCCTGTATCGGCGTCGCGAGCACGGAAGGCGCGGTCGCTTGCTGTGTTGACGAACAACAGGCCGCCAGCGGTGGAAACCGGGCCGGAACGCGGGGTTTGCGCGCCAACGCCTGTAATGCCCTGTTCTTCCAGTGTCAGGATTTCGCCATTCGGGATGGAGTAAATCTTCTCGCCCGTATTCATGTCATAGGCGGTCAGGTTGGAAAACGGCGGCTTGATTGCCACCATGCCATTGCTTTGCAGCATGAAGTTTACCGGCCAGCGATAGGGCAGATCCTCTCCTTCGGCGTTGGGCATGGCTTCCAGTGCGCTTTCGCGGGTGTCGGCCTGAATGCGCAACAGCAGCGGCAGTTCGCGGCTGACGACATACAGTCGCTGCCGATCAGGATCGACGGAAACATTGCCCCAGTTCAGTCCGCCATTGTGGCCGGGGAAGCTGATCGTGCCCCGGATGCTGGGCGGAACGAACGGACCATCGCCCCAGCGCGAATTTGCAAACAGTTCGCGCAATGCTTCCTGATCACTTTCGGGAAGGTAGGGATTGATATCATCCGGCGTGAAGCTGGTGCGCATGTAAGGCTCCGGCCATGAAGGAACCGGCTGCGTGGGGCTGGCGTGTTCACCCGGCACATCGCTTTTGGGCACGGCCACTTCCTCGATCGGCCAGATCGGCGTGCCGTCGCGGCGATCGAATACGAAAATATAGCCGTGCTTGGTGCCCTGTATGACGATGGGAATATCCTCGCCATCGCGCGTGATCGTCATCAGCTTCGGCGCAACGGGAAGGTCGAAATCCCACAGGTCGTGGTGCACGATCTGGTAGTGCCAGACGCGCTCTCCGGTTTCGGCATTGATGGCGATCAGCGAGTTGCCGAACAGATTATCGCCTTCGCGATTGCCGCCGAAGAAATCATAGCGCGGCGTGCCGGTGGGGATGAATATCATGCCCAGTTCTGTATCCACGGTGCTTTCCGACCAGTTGTGGACGCCGCCGAACTTGCTGAAATCTTCTGTTTCGGGCCAGGTGTCGTGGCCAAACTCCCCTTCGCGCGGCACGGTATTGAACGTCCATTTCAGGGCGCCGGTGCGCACGTCATAGGCGTGAATATTGGCAGGGGCGCTGGCGTAGTCATAGGCGCCTGCAGGCAGGCTCATGATAATTGTGTCGCGGTAGATGCGGCCGGGGTTGTTGGTTTGCAGCGGGGCTGTCTCTGCTACATCGTCCGGCAAGGCATCGCGCAAATCGACGCCGCCATCGCCTCCGAAGCTGGCGATGACTTCACCCGTTGCGGCATTCACCGCACGCAACAAGCCGTTGTTCAGAACCAGCAGGCGCTCCTCACCTGCGCCATCAGACCAGTAATTGATCCCGCGCGTACCGATGCGCCCTTCAAGGCTGCTTTCCCAGATCTGGGAGCCGGTGGCAGGATCCAGCGCGACCAGTTGTCCTGCACCACTCATCACATACATGCGTCCGCCAGCAACAACCGGGTTGAACAGCGGCGGCATGCCTTCGCCGGTGGGAAATTCCCAGGCAACCTCCAACTCGCCAACATTGGAACGATCAATTTGCGCCAAAGACGAGTATTGCGAACTGTCCGCACCGCCA
>JBASBA010000139.1:0-1931 GCA_049650885.1 Alteraurantiacibacter sp.
AAGGAAAACCGTCTCGATCGAATCGTCGATCTGCTGGTTCATCCCCGCCATCTGATATTCGTATTCGAAATCGGCAACAGCGCGCAGCCCACGGATAATTACGCTGGCCCCGACATGGGACGCAAACTTCATCAGCAGGGCATCGAACCCGCGAATCTCCACGTTCTTCAATCCCAGCCGCTCAATTTCCGAGCGCATCATGTCCATCCGTTCGTCCGGTGTGAACATCGGGTTCTTGCTGGGGTTGGTGGTGACGCCGATCACCAGCCGGTCCACCAGCTTTGAACCACGCCGGATGATATCGGCATGGCCACGCGTGCAAGGGTCGAAGGTGCCGGGGTAAAGGCCTATGCGTTCTTTCATCACCGATCCCTCTCGACCACAAACCGTGCCAGCGCCCGAAGCAGGTCTGCCTCCTCGCCATGGTCATGCAAATGTCCGATGGCCTGTTCTGACAAGGCCCGCGCCTGCGCCCTTGCGGCGTCTATTCCCATCAACGACACGAATGTGGCCTTCCCCTGCTCCGCGTCCTTGCGCAGTGCCTTGCCGGCCTTTTCCTCATCACCCTCCTCGTCCAGCAGATCGTCCGCTATCTGGAAGGCGAGGCCGATGTCACGGGCGTAGTTTCGCAAGTGCGCCCGGGCATCTTCAGGCACCTTGGCCAGGATTGCCCCCATCTCGACGGCGGCACCCAACAATGCACCGGTCTTGAGTTGTTGCAGGCGGGTGACGCCGTGCAGGTCGAACTGCCCTTCCTCCGCAGCCATATCCATCACCTGCCCGCCAGCCATGCCGTTGTGGCCGCTGGCGCTGGCAAGGGCATGAACCAGCTCTGCGCGAATGAGGGGGTCGGTGCTAACCAGAGTGCCGCCAAGAATTTCAAACGCCATCGCGTGCAGCGAATCGCCGGCCAGCACGGCGGTCGCCTCGTCATACTGTCGGTGCAGCGTGGGCTTGCCATGGCGCAGATCATCATCGTCCATGCAAGGCAGATCGTCATGGATCAGCGAATAGACGTGAATAGCCTCTATCGCGCAGCCAGCACGCACCGCGGAATCGCGGCTGGCGCCATACATTTCTGCCACAGTGGCCAACAGCATGGGGCGCACCCGCTTGCCGCCATCGATCACGGCATAGCGCATGGCCTCTACCAGCGGGGCACGGGCATCATCGGGCGTCGGCAGCAGCAGATCGAAACAGGTATCAACCTCGCGCTGAATCCGCTGAAGACCTCTGCCAAGCACATCGCCCCCCCTCACCAGACCCATTTGCTCAGCCCGCATCGAAGGGCGCGGTGCCCACATGCTTGCCATCAGGACCGGCTACGATCTTCTCGATCCGCTCCTGCGCAGCGTCCAGCCGCGCCTGGCAATGGCCGCGAAGCGCCTCGCCACGTTCATAAAGCGCGATGCTTTCGTCCAGCGGCACTTCACCGCCTTCCAGCCTGCGCACTACATCTTCGAGGGCTTTCAGCGCCTCTTCAAAACTCATTGCGGAAATATCGGTAACGTCCTCTGCCATGGTTGCGACCATTGACGGTGGCAGGGCGCAGGGTCAAGCTGTGGGACAAGCAGGAGCGCCCTAAATGAAGTGGATTATTGCCTATATCGCTGCCGCAGTCGCTTTTGGTGTGCTGGATGCCGTGTGGCTGCGATGGGCGGCGGACAATCTTTATCGCCCCGTGATCGGCAGTATCATGGCGGACGATTTTCGGATGGGCGCCGCAGCGGCGTTCTACTTCATATATATCGCGGGCATGGTGTGGTTCGCCATCCGTCCGGGGCTGGAGGCCGAGAGTGTCGGCACGGCCATGCTGAACGGGGCGCTGCTGGGCGGGCTTTGTTATGCCACTTTCGACCTGACCAGCCAGGCTGTGCTCAAGGTATGGTCAACGCAGATCAGCCTTGCCGATATGGCGTGGGGCGCCTTTG
>JBASBA010000140.1:0-10222 GCA_049650885.1 Alteraurantiacibacter sp.
CATCTCCTCCATGCCTCCTAAAGTGCCCTGCATGACCAATTCGGGAGAATATCCAGTGCGTCCTACCACCTGTCTCACCTCATTTTTCGCAGTTGCAGCCTTGGCCGTTTCCGCGCCCGCCATCGCAGACGATCACACCACGCCGTCGCTGGAGGATGTGCTGGCGATGGATATGCGGGCTGATGATGCGCCGCGTGACAGCTTCCGCAATCCTGTCGAAACGCTCAACTTTTTCCAGGTGGAGCCTGATATGACGGTAGTGGAATATGGCCCCGGCGGCGGCTGGTACACCCGCGTGCTGGCCCCGTGGATCGCGCCGGAGGGCACCTATTATGCAGTTGATGGCGACACCGCCCAGCGCATATTCGCCAACCGTGCGCAGGAAGGCAGAGCGAAAAGCTGGCCCGAAACCTTCCCCGCCATGGCCGCCGAATGGACAGGGATGGATGCCGATAATCTCGTGGCCTTTGAAAGTGACGAAGCGCCCGAAGGCGTCGCGGGCACTGTCGATCGCATCCTGGTAATCCGTTCCATCCACGGGCTGCTGAACGGCGCGCGTGCAGATAGCGAACTGCGCAACATGCGTAATCTTCTGGCGGATGATGGCATGGTTGGCGTGGTGCAGCATCGCGCCAATGCGGATGCGCCGTGGTCTTATGCCAATGGCTCCAACGGTTATCTGAAGCAGGACGATGTACTCGCCTTGTTCGCGCTGAACGGTTTTGAACTGGTGGACACCTCCGAAATCAATGCCAATGCGAACGATCCCGCCAACTGGGAAGACGGCGTCTGGACGCTGCCGCCGGTGCTGCGTTATGGGGATGAGGACCGGGCGCGCTACGAAGCCATCGGTGAAAGCGACCGGATGACCTTGCTGTTCAGAAAGGCCGACTGATGCGTTTTCTCACCTGTCTTGCTGCTGTGGGTATCGCGGCCTCCACCCCGGCGCTGGCCGATCATCACCAGTCGGACAGTGCGGCTGAGCACACGGCCACCTTTGATAATGTTCTGAACCATCCGCGCCGCGCGCAAGACAGCGCCCGCGACGTATTTCGCAATCCCGCCGAAACGCTCAGCTTCTTTCAGGTGGAGCCGGGCATGACCGTGGTGGATTATTTGCCTGCAGGCGGCTGGTACTCGCGCGTGCTGATCCCCTATCTGGGCGCAGGCGGAACTTACATCGGGCTGAATCCCGAACTCCATCCTGAACTCACCGGATATTGGGACATGTACCGCAACGCCGCCAGCAAAATCCCTGCTGATGCGCAGGGTTGGGTGGGCGATGCCGGTGCCGAAGTTATCGGCATCAACACCGATGATGATATGGATGCGCTGGCAGGCACGGCAGACCGCGTGCTGATCTTCCGTGAGATGCACAACATGCGGCGTTTCGGCTGGATGCACGATTCGATGATGGCGATCCGCACGGTGTTGAAGGATGACGGCATGGTGGGCGTTGTGCAGCATCGCGCCAATGAGGATGCGCCGTTTGACTACACGCTGGGCCAGAACGGCTACCAGCGGCAGGAGGACGTGATCCGCCTGTTCGCCGCCTATGGTTTCGAACTGGTTTCAGCAGCGGAAATCAACGCCAATCCGCGCGATCCGGCCAATTGGGAAGGCGGTGTCTGGAGCCTGCCGCCAAGCTATCGCGGTGCGGACGAAGGCAGCGCCGAACGTGCCCGTCGCGCCGATATAGGCGAGAGTGACCGCATGACCCTGTTGTTCCGCAAGGTTGGCTGATGCGGCGCGCGATACTTGTTGGCCTTGGCTTCACGCTTGCAGCCTGCACGCCGGAACCCGCGCCCGTGGGGTTAACGGCGCAGGAACCCTTTGCCGGGCCGCAGTTGCCCGACATAGAGGCAGCGATGGAAGCAAGCGCTGCGGGCTGGAACGAAGGCGACATGGGTCGCTTCCTCGCGATTTATTCCGACGCGAAGGAGACGAGCTTCGTCGGATCTGGCGGGCTGGTGCGCGGCAGGGCCGCGATGGAGGCGCGCTATCGCGATGCGTATGACTGGTCGCAGGCAGACCCCGCCGAACGTGGCACCCTGTCTTTCGAAACGGTCGACTTTCGCCCGCTGGGAGAAGACCATGCGCTGTATATCGGGCGCTATGTGCTGACCTATCCCGACGATCGCGAACCGGCTGACGGACTGACTTCCCTCGTCTTCACGCGGGACGGAACAAGCCTGGATAGCTGGAAGATCATCGCCGACCATAGCTCGTAAATCTCGGGTTCATTCGCTCGATCCGAAACAGCCCCTTTGTGATAATGTATCACCAACAGGGGAAATTCGATGAAACCACTTTCACTTTGCCTGCTCACAAGCGCCCTTGCCCTCACCGCCTGCGGAGACACGGTGTACGATCCGCGTGGGGTGGAAAAGGCCGAAACCCTGCTGTCGGTCAGCGCCAGCGGGCAGGCCGACACGCGACCTGACGAGGCCTATTTTCAGGCGGGTGTGCAAAACTGGGCCGGCAATGCCGAGGCAGCATCCGACGAAACGCAGGACGATATTGCCGAAATAGTCACCGCCTTGCGCGAATTGGGTATTGCCGAGGATGATATCCAGACCAGCGCCGTGAACGTGCAGCGCATCGACTGGGGAGATCGTCGCGGGCAGTTTCAGGCATCCAACACCCTCAGCGTGCGCGTGCGCGCCATCGAAAAAGCAGGCGCCGCCGTCACCGCTGTGACAGGCGTCGGCGCGAATATCGTATCCGGCCCGGACCTGCGCCTGTCCGATCCGGAGGCTGCTGCGAACACCGCCTATGCAAATGCCTATGAAGCAGCGCTTTCGCGGGCAGAGGCCTACGCCGCTGCCGCAGGTATGGAGGTTAGCCGCGTGCTGTATATCCGCGATGCTGGCGGCCAGCAGGGCAACCGCTGGATCGCCGGCGCACAGGCCACGGCGATGGACGCCGCCGCCGCCTCGCCGCCGCCGCCTCCTCCCGTTGCCCCGCCTGTGATCCAAACGCAGGTAATGCCAGAGGAAGGTTCAGCCTCCACCATCATGCCCGGGCAAACGACCAGCGCGGTGAACGTGCAGGTCGACTTCGCCCTTGTAGAGATTTAGGCGGAGAAGTAATCGCAGCTTCCATGAGCAAACTGACTGTCGCCGCCCTGCAACTCGATCTCGCCGACGAGGACGAGGCCGCCAATATCTCCGCCGTTTCCGATCTCGTGGCAAGGGCCGCAGGGCAGGGCGCGCAGGTAATACTGCCGCCGGAATTGTTTTCCGGCCCCTATTTCTGCCGCGAGGAGCGTGACGAATTCTTCGCTCTGGCCAGGCCTACCACACAGCATCCTTCTGTTGTCGCGATGCAGGCGCTGGCGAAAAAACTGGGCGTGGCAATCCCCACCAGCTTCTTCGAGCGCGACGAACATCACTATTACAACACGCTGGCGATGATAGATGCCGATGGCGAGATTATGGGCACTTACCGCAAAAGCCACATTCCCGATGGCCCCGGCTACGAGGAAAAATTCTATTTCCGCCCCGGTAACGACGGGTTCAAGGTGTGGGACGTTTTTGGCGCGCGCATCGGTATCGGCATCTGCTGGGACCAGTGGTATCCCGAAACCGCGCGATGCCTTGCGTTAAAAGGCGCGCAGGTCCTGTTCTACCCCACGGCCATCGGCTCCGAACCCAAAGCGGCGGAACTGGACACCAGCCGCATGTGGCGCCGCGCGATGATCGGCCATGCCGTGTCCAACTGCATGCCCGTGGTCGCGGCCAACCGCATCGGCCACGAGGGATCGCAGGAGACGGGCAACACCTTCTATGGCCACAGCTTCATCGCCGACGAATGGGGAGATATGCTGGCCGCATTTGGCGACAATGAAGTGGGTGCGCTGGTGAGCGAACTCGATCTGGACACCGCGCGAAAGCATCGCGCCAGCTGGGGATTTTTCCGCGATCGCCGCCCGAACCTGTACGGCCGGATTGCAGAGGACATTTGAGCGGCACACACCAATATCTTGTCGCGCTGGGAAGTAATCAGCGGGTTCCCGGCATTGGCGGCCCTCGCGCGGTGCTGCATCGGGCTGTCACGATGTTAGAAGGCGCCGGGTTCGATATCGAGGCGGTCTCTTCAATTATCACCAGCAGGCCAGTTGGCCCGTCCCAGCGAACCTATGCCAATGGCGCGCTGATCGCGACAATCGGCCATGCCCCGTTGCAGGCACTGGCGACGCTTCAGCAGATCGAGCGCGATTGCGGGAGGCAGAAGCGTGGCCAACGCTGGCGCTCGCGCCCGTTGGATCTTGATATCGTGCTGTGGAGCGGCGGCAAATTTGACGTGCGCGACCTGCAAATCCCCCATCCGATGTTTCGGGAAAGAGATTTCGTACTCGGTCCCGCTGCCGCAATCGCACCCGATTGGCGAGATCCATTTACTGCTCTGACGATGAAACAGCTTCATGCCCGCTTGACCCGCAACCGCCCCGCCCCTAGGTGAGCGCCCGCAGCCATTCGCGCTGCAAACCCTTGGGGGCCCTTAGCTCAGTCGGTAGAGCAACTGACTTTTAATCAGTAGGTCGCTGGTTCGAACCCAGCAGGGCTCACCACTCCTCGGTCTTTTCGAGGATATGTCGTCTCTATAAAGCATGCAGTGTTCGTCCTGCAGTGCCGTGGCTCTGCTAGGGGATGTGCAAGTAGGACACGAGACGCAAGACGTTGCCCGGCTTCCATTTGATAGCAATGCTTTCCCTTTGCGCGGCGGCAGTCGACTGATGTAACGCCTTCAGTGTCGCGAATTCGCGAAGGGGGTGCGAGCAGAATGACGAGGCATGCGAGGATGTTTGCGGCGCTGGCCGCGTCGCTGGCGGGACCGGTGGGTTATCTGGGGGCAAGCGCACAGGATGTCTCAACTGCCCGGCCGTCTTGCAAAATCTTCTTGCAACGTAACCAGCCCGATGGAGTCATCGACGTTACCCGCCAGACGTTGCACGATGATGGCTGCAGCTGCATAATCCATACAGGCAATGCGGAGCAGGGCGGTGAAGCAGAGGCGCTGGTTGGCAATATCGCGCGATCGCGTAGCTGCCCGGCGAGATATGTCATGCAGATGCCAGCGCCCGATTTTCCTTCGCAGTGGCTCGACAAGGGGCGCCTCGATCTTGCGGGCGTGCTGCCGGCGGCGGAAATCGCGAATCCGGCAGGCGAAGAAATCATTCTCCTCGAACAGGATATACCGGCAGGGCCGTGACCGCCTCATCCGAATTTATACTTGCGACGGGCGTGCAACTGCGCGAAAGCTTTTTCGCAGATGCGAATGGTCATTCCGATGATCAGTCGCGGCAGGGGAATTTCATGCAATTTGTGATATCGGATTCAACACACATCCTTGAAATCGTGTGAACCTTTGTTCAGACAAACCCCCTTTTCTGCGCCTGCTACGGCCATTCCAAGGTAATTATAATTGACCCAGCACGAGGCACTCGAAGATGGCCGGTCCGGCAATCTCCCGGCGCGACGCGATTCCTACGAAGTTTCGGAGCCGCGACGCGACAGGTTCGAGGAAGCGCGCGAGCTGGAGGATGACCTGCCAACGATCTCCATCGGGGACATTCTCACGATCCTGTGGGCGCGAAAATTCTGGCTGGTAGGTGCGGCGGTCATCGGGTTGCTGCTGGCTCTGGCGTATTCGTTCACCCAGACGCCGCAATACCGTTCCACCGCCACGATCGAGCTGAATCCGCCAACCGTACCGATCCTTTCCAATGGCGCCGGCTCCGCAGAAGAAATGGCGGTTCCCGCCACCGACTGGGAATTTCGCGAGACGCAGGTTGGCATCCTGCGCAGCCGTGCGCTGGCCGAACGGGTGGTGCAGGATCTCGAACTTGCTAGCGATGATGGCCAGGGTCCGCAGCCCGGCGTGGAGGCAGTGGCTGGCGAGTTGGCGAAGAGCCTGTCCGTTCAGCCAACAGCCAACAGCCGGATCATCGAACTCAGCTATGTATCGCCGGATTCCGGACGTGCCGCTCGCCTCGTCAACGGATTTGCAGCGTCTTACATCCAGCTGACGCTGGACCGGAAATATGATGCCACCGTGGCTGCACGCGATTTTCTGGAGGAGCGGATCGCAACCGTGCGAGACGATGTGAACAATGCCGAGCGGGAGCTGGTGCAGTATGCGCAGGCCAACGGGATCATCATGCTGGGCGGCGAAAACGGAAATGGCGATGGCAGCAATGTAAGCCTTACCGGCAATACGCTTTC
Organism: Alteraurantiacibacter sp.; assembly: GCA_049650885.1. GTDB lineage: Bacteria > Pseudomonadota > Alphaproteobacteria > Sphingomonadales > Sphingomonadaceae > Alteraurantiacibacter. Next base: position 6,228 of record JBASBA010000140.1, read on the forward strand.
CACGATCAACTCCGCGCTGGCAGAAGCGCAGCAAAAGCGCATCACGGCCGAGCAGCGCTATCGCCAGGCCAGCTCGATCAACGAGACCAATTCCAGCACTGCGGCCTTGCGGCAGGAACTGGCCACCGTGCGCGCCGAATACGAGGAAAAGTCCACTTATCTGCAGGACAGCTTTCCCGAGATGGTGCGTCTGCGCTCTCGCATTGACGAGTTGACCCGACAGATTTCATCGGAAGCTGGCCGTTCTGTTGCGGCGTTGCGCGCCGAATACCAGGCCGCGCTGGCAGAGGAAAATTCGCTTCGCTCGCGCGTCAACCAGCTGAGTTCGGCAGCGCTCAGCGAACGTGAGGATTCGATCCAGTACAATATCCTGCAGCGTGAACTCGATACCAACCGGGCCTTGTACGACGCGCTGCTGAGCCGCTTCAACGAAGTCAGCGTTGCCGCTGGCGTGGGCACCGCGCAGGCTGCGGTTGTCGATAGCGGACAGGTTCCCGCCCTGCCGTTTTCACCGGACACGATCCGCAACGCAATCCTTGGTCTGTTGCTGGGCCTGACGCTGGGTGCGATCCTGGCAATTATCTGGGATCGGTTCACCAACACGATCAAAACCAAGGAAGACGTGAAGCAGAAGCTGAACCTTGCCGTATTCGGCGCCATTCCGAAGAAGGACAGGAACACCGAGTTGAGCGACGAGCTGGCCAATCCACATTCGGAAATCTACGAAGCTTACGCCAACCTGCGTACCACCCTGCAGCTTTCCACTTCGGGCGGTTTTCCAAAAACACTGCTGGTAACCAGTTCAAACCCCGAGGAAGGCAAATCCACCACGACATACAGTCTGGCGGTGCAGCTTGCGACGGTGGGCAAGCGTGTTCTTCTGATCGACGCGGACATGCGCAAGCCCACCTTTTCGGTGGATCAGCATGCCGACATCGGTCTTGCCAGCTTGCTGACGACAGAAGGGATTGCGCGCGAGCATATTCTGCAGACATCGCAGTCCGGCATGTTCCTGATGCCCAGCGGGCCAACGCCGCCAAATCCGGCGAACATCATCGTTCCATCGCGACTGGCCCGTATCCTGAACGAACTGAGCCCGCATTTCGACGTGATCGTTCTCGACGCGCCGCCAACGCTGGGCTTTGCCGACGCCCTGTTGCTGGGTTCGGTCTGCCAGGGCACGCTGTTTACGGTGGAAAGCGGCAAGACGCGCACGCGCTCTGCACTAACCGCGCTAAACCAGTTGCAGATGGCGGGCGTGAAGCTGCTGGGCGCGGTGCTGACCAAGGCACCGATGTCGGCAGAGGAATACAGCTACAGCTATCGCTATTACCGGGAGGCCGTTTCCGACGACAACCCGCGCCGCGGTCTGATAGAAGCGCTTTCCGATCAGGATGAACCGGGCGGCAAATGGCACAAGGCCGACTTGTAGCAGCAATCCTTGCCGGCCTGGCGCTTGCCATGGCGAGCGGCTTGTCCTTTATCTGGAACACCGGGCGAACAGCGTCTGGCGTTGTGGATCTTGGCGGGTTGGCGGCCCATCCCCAGCGATCGATGGATGCGGCCACGCTAGCCTTTCGGCGTGATCGGGGAAAGCTGGATCAGGTAGATCACGGGCAATTGGACGCCGCGCTTGCGCAGGCACCGCTGGAAGCCGCGCCCTTCGTCTATGCCGGCGCGCAGTTGGCAAATGCTGGCAGGCTGGCCGAGGCTGAGCGTCTGCTGGATATCGCCACCCACCGAAACCCCCGCTCAAGAGAGGCGCGCGCCCTGCTGTTGCAAAATGCCATGGCCAGCGGCAACGGGCGGGCGGCGGTAACACAAATAGAGGTGATGTATCGGTTGCAGCGGGACGAACGGCCCGTGTTGAGCGAAGCGCTGATCTATCTTGCAAGCATGCCCGAAACCCGGCCGTCCACACTGGCAGCAATCAGCGATAACCGGCACAGGCGCGACGTTTTGCAGGGCATGGCGCGCTGGGGGGCAAGCCCCGCGATGCTGATTTCCGCCAAGCAGGCCCTTGGCGATCTGGACCTTGGCCGTGATCGAGACGACTTCGTGCGTTCACTGGTAAATTCGTTGCTCGCCATCAAGGACTGGAGTGGTGCCCGGCGGGTATGGTCAACCTATTACCCGGACGCGACCGATCGCAGTGGTCTGGTCGTCGATCCTTCATTCACCGGACAGTTCGGCCCCCCGTTCGGATGGACGGTGCAAAGTGCCCCCAATGGCGAAGCAGATCTGGGCGAAAGCGGCCTGACAGGGCGTTATAGCGGTAGCGAACGGGCAGAGCTTGCCCGCCAACTGGTGCTGGCAGACCCCGGGCAATACCGTCTGTCGATAAAAAGTGCTGACACTGGCAACGGTCTTTGGATCGAAGTCGCCTGCGCTGGCTCGACAGCGATTGCGGAGCAGCAAGTGACCGCCGGATCACAGGGCCTGAACGTGACTGTGGGTAGCGATTGCAGGGCGCTGGACGTCATGATCCTGGCCCGGCCTTCCGCTTTGCAATCATCGCAAGGGTTCAGGCTCACCAGCCTGCAGATGGAGCGGATCGGGTCATGACGGGCCTTGGAACGCGCGCCGTACCGATATTCCTCGCGCTGTGCCTGATATTGGGTGGGGCCAGCGCCGCTGGTTTTGCCGCCAATCTGGGCCTTCAGCTGCTGGGACTGACCATAGGCTTGATCGCGGTCATCACCGTGCGTCCCGCAGGCGTGCCGCAGGCCGACCGTTTCCTGCGCTGGCTGGCCATCCTTCTGGCGATGATCGTGTGCCTGCAATTCATTCCGCTGCCGCAAGGATTCTGGATGGCATTGCCGGGGCGTGCCCGCATTGCCGAAGATCTTGCCTTGCTGGCCGTGGTGCCGCGCCCGACGCTGCTGACGCTAAGCTATCACCAGAGCATAGCCTCTCTGGTCTGGCTGCTACCCGCTGCCGGAATGTTCGTTGCACTGATGATCACCCGCGAACTTCCCGCCAGGGCATTGGCCCTGGCCGTTGTGGCCGTGGCTTTGCTTGGGATATTGCTGGGCGTTGTTCAATTTCTGGGGGGACAGGATTCCGTTGGCTATCTCTATGATTATACCACGCGCGGGGCGTTGGTGGGGTTTTTCGCCAACGCCAATCACATGGCAACCTTGCTATTGGCCACACTGCCTTTCCTCTCTGCCCTGTTCGTCTCGCTGATCATGCAGCAGCCGCGGTTTCGGCGTGAACTCACCATGATATGGGCCGCGCTGGTTGCCTTGATCCTGTTGGGAATAGTGCTGGCCGGCGCGCTGACAGGTTATGCACTGGCCGGACCTGCGCTGGCCCTGTCGGGCCTTATCATGTTTCCCTGGCTCAGGCGTCCGTTCAAGCTGGCGTTGCTTCCCGCAATCGCGCTGGGTGCCGTCGCCATCGGACTGACCGAGGAAGGGCAAAAGCTGCTTTCCAGCGATCGCGAGGTGTCGGAACGCAGCCGCGAGACGATGATCGTCACCACGCTGGATGCCACCGCAAACTATTGGCCCGCGGGCACGGGGCTGGGCACGTTTAGAGAGGTTTACGATGATTTCGAGGATGCCGATGCGGCGGGCGAGTTCTACGTTCACCACGCCCATAATGATTATCTGGAGCTTGTGCTGGAGCTTGGCCTATTCGGCTTGATCGGCATTGCCGCCTTCCTGGCGTGGTGGATGTCGCGCCTGTGGGCGATCTGGCGTGCGGGCGGCGGCGGACCGTTCGAGGAGGCCGCGATGATCGCCAGCGGTATCATCCTGCTGCATTCGGCCTGGGACTATCCGCTACGTACCGCGGCGATCAGCACGTTGCTGGCGGTGTGCTGCGCCATCCTGTCCCGCGCGTCTGGACAGACAAAGCCTGATCCAGCAAGCTAGCAGTCTGAAGGGCGCGGGCTGGCAGACACCTCGTGCAGCAGCGCATTCCACTCCGCAATTCTCGCCAGGCGGGAGAGGTGTGTTTCGCTGAAACGCCTGCCGTTGGTGCCCAGC